>CAYMAW010000126.1:0-3678 GCA_964388565.1 uncultured Piscirickettsiaceae bacterium
ATCATAAATTTCGGTTACCGTACCAACCGTTGAGCGTGGGTTGTGGGAGGTTGATTTTTGTTCGATTGAAATGGCAGGTGATAAGCCTTCAATATGGTCGATATCAGGCTTATCCATTATGGATAAAAATTGTCGAGCATAAGCAGACAAAGATTCAACATAACGGCGTTGTCCCTCTGCATAAATTGTATCGAAAGCTAAGGACGACTTTCCTGAACCAGACAGCCCTGTAATAACAATTAGTTTATCTCTAGGTAAAGCCACATCAATATTTTTTAGATTATGAGTTCTTGCACCACGAACAATGATTTCTTTTAACATTTTAGCTCAATCTTTAAATTTACTAGCCGAACATTATAACAATAATCTAGCATTAGGCTATAATCTACTTCTAGTTTTAAATTGATGAAAAGTAAAGAATGATCGATATTAAAGAATCAATGTCATCTACCGAAAAGCGAGCAACCATATCGATCGCCGCTATTTTTTCAACCCGAATGTTAGGGTTGTTTATGATTTTTCCCGTATTTGTACTGTTTGCTCAAGAAGAATTTGCCAATGTAACGGGCACCCAAATAGGGATTGCAATGGGGATTTATGGATTAACCCAAGCATTGCTACAAATACCTTACGGTGTTTTATCAGACAAGTACGGTAGAAAACCTCTTATTATTGGCGGCATGATTGTGTTTATGTTCGGATCAATTATTTGTGCAATGGCAGAGTCAATAGAAATGATGATTGTAGGACGAGCTATTCAAGGAATGGGAGCCGTAGCCGCCGTCTTAATGGCAACCGTTGCAGATCTAGTTCAAGAGAAGTTTAGATTGAGAGCCATGGCTGTGGTTGGTATTACGATTGGATTATCCTTTACCGCATCGCTTGCATTAGGTCCTCTATTAAGTTCATTGTTTGGCGTAAGAGGCATTTTTTGGATTACGGCAATGGTCGCCTTAATTGGAGTCTTGCTTGTTATTTACGCCGTCCCAGAAATAAAAACCCAAAGCTTTCAGCGAGAAGCACAAGCCGATAGCAGTCAATTCGCAGAAGTATTAAAAAATGCAGAATTATTACGATTAGATATAGGGGTGTTTATTCTACACGCCATGCTAACCGCCATGTTTATCGCAGTTCCATTGATGATGCGTGATGATGCAGGCTTGGATATATTACATCACTGGCATATTTATTTACCCGTTATGTTGATCTCATTTATCTTAATGGTACCTTTTATTATTATGGCGGAATCTAAAGGGAAGATGAAACAAATTTTTGTTGGTGCTATTTTAACGATTTCATTAATGCAATTTGCCTTTGTGTTTTTTCCACATGGTTATTGGTGGATCTCGCTTGTTCTATTAGTGTTTTTTACGGCATTTAATTTATTAGAAGCATCATTGCCATCATTAGTCGTAAAAATATCCCCAGCAGATAAAAAAGGCACCGCCAGTGGTGTTTACTCAAGTAGCCAGTTTATGGGTGCCGCAGTTGGTGGGTTAGTTGGCGGTATTAGTTACCAATATTACGGCATAGAAGGCGTATTTTACTTTACAGGCACGATAGGTTTAATCTGGTTTGTGGTAGCCAGTTATATGGAAAACCCTTTACCGTTAAGTATTGCAAGTGTTGCTTTAACAAAAAACTTCAGTCAAGAAGAAATAGATGGCATCACTATGAAAATATTAGAGCATGAAGGCGTGCATGAAGTTGTTTTTAAAGTAGAAGAAAATAGAGTGTTTTTAAAAATAGATCGAACACTTATTAATGAAGTTGGCTTAGCAGAATATTTTCAATAAAAATCACCAGGGGGGGGGTATCTTAAGTTATCATTATCCCTTATATGTAAAAATAAAAGTATGGAGAAGTAATAAATGGCACGCGGTATAAATAAAGTAATCTTAGTCGGAACGCTAGGGCGTGATCCAGAAATGAAATATGCAGCTAATGGTAATGCTATAGCGAACATTAGCATTGCAACAAGTGAAAGCTGGAATGACAAGGCGACAGGACAAAAGCAAGAAAAAACCGAATGGCACAGAGTTGTGATATTTGGAAAACTTGCCGAAGTAGCTGGGCAGTACCTAAGTAAAGGATCTCTTGTTTATTTTGAGGGTAAACTGCAAACGCGTAAATGGCAAGACCAAAATACTGGGCAAGATCGTTATTCAACGGAAGTGGTAATTGACTTTGGTGGAAAAATGGAAATGTTAGGTGGCGGAAATCGTCAAGGTGGCGATACTTCTTTTGCACCACAACAGGCACCAGCGCAAAACCCTGGTATGCAACAAAATAATTTTGGGCAGTCTCCACCACAAGCACAACCTCAAAATAATTTTGGTCAGCCGCAACCGGCACAAAACCCTGCACAAAATCCAATGCAAAATAAACCCTCACCAATGCAACAAGCGCCGGCTTACACAGAAAGTGATTTTGGTGATGATGATGTGCCATTTTAGGTTGCACCTAGTGTTAAAGTGTAAAATACACATGCTATGATAAAAAGTGTTGATTAAAAACAAAAAGCCCCTTTTACATAAGGGGCTTTTTTTATGCCTAAAATAAATTTAAGAATCTATTTTTTGGTTTTTAACAATACTCTCTTAATTTTTTCTATTCTCTGCCGATAACCATGTTAGCAAAGGAGAGGATTAATGGATAATGAAATGTCGAAAGGTTTAAGATATTTTTTTAAAAAACTAGAAAAGAAATCAGGTCAGTTAGATCTCGATAAACAACTTTCTTTGGAAAATAAAAAGGAAGTTCCGTTTGATGAAATTGAACGGTTTTCTAGGTCTTTAATGACCCAAAATATTTTTCTCTATACTGTTGGAATGAATGGAAAGAGAGAATCGACGATTTTAACAAAAGCTATGTTTAGCATTAATAAAATGGTTAGATTGTATTATTCAACGACATTGGATGTGTCAGGTCAAGGCTATATTCGATTAAGAACCGACCATGATAAGCAACTTATTTTGGTCGAGCAGTTACATGGTTATAGACCAAAACCTGAGATTATTTATGCCAGTTTAGATGAAGGTCATGTAATCCGTTTCTTTGCAAACTGGATCTTAAAAAGAGTTGATTGGGATAAAACCAGAGTTCAGCACCTTGAGTTGTATAAGGAGCTTAAGCGATTAGAGCAAGAAGAGCATGATGCACGGGTTGCTGAAGAGTTGTTATTAATTGAAGAGCGTGATCTTCAAGCTACCTTGTCTAAACATTTCGGGTTAGAAGGGCGTTAGGTTAGTAAAATTAGCTTTTTTATTAGGTTTGATACCCATAGGTACCCCCCCCCTGGCAAATTCTGGTGAGTCTGGGTTCATAATGTTTCTTAATGATTTTTAGAGTGTCAATATAATGCCTTATTAGGTAAGTTGCTAGATATATTATACCTATATAAAAAAACTGATAGACTGGTGTTTTACACGATTTTTTGGTAATTTTTCTCATTTTAAAAGTTGCGATAGTGGTGCTAATTCAAATATTTTTAATTGTTTTTATCTTAAAGTGCATAAAAATAAGATATAAAAAAACCCCATCAAAATGATGAGGTTTTTTTGAATTTTATAACCTATCTAAATTATTTTTTAGACACGCCACGAGAAGCTTGTTTACGACCTGTTTCAGTCAGAACCTTTTTACGGACACGAATACTTTTAGGTGTTACTTCTACTA
>CAYMAW010000127.1:0-3656 GCA_964388565.1 uncultured Piscirickettsiaceae bacterium
CCAGCAATCGCATCGGCAATGCCTTGAGCGGCTGGGTGTGTTGCTTCAAGTTGTTGTGGTCTTTCTTCTTCTATTTGTCTTTCATAGGCATCAACATCTTCTGTTCCTTGAATTTGAACGCGTGATAATGTTTGTGTTGTTTCAAACATGACTTCATTCAAAAAGGCTTCAAACATTTCTGCTGATGTTGAGCGATATTCTTGGAAGGGGTCTTTTTGTGCGTAACCTTTTAAATGCACCCAACGACGCAAGTAGTCCATTTCGTTCAAATGATGACGCCATTGTTGATCAATCGTTTTTAATAACACTTCTTTTTCAAAATTTCGACGGGTTTTTTCATCAACAATCGCCATTTTAGTTGAGTAGAGCGTTTTAATTTCAGCGACAATTTTCTCAACTAATTTTTCTTCGTATAGTTCTTTATCTTCATCAAGCCATTGTTTAATGGGTAGGTTTGCACTTAAATCTTCTTTTAATGAGGCTTCTAGCCCGTCAAGATCCCACTGTTCTTCTAGGCTTCCTTTCGGGATAAAGTTACCTATAATTTCTTCAACCACATTTGAACGAAGCGAGTCAACCACTTCGCTAACATCGTTTTCTTCCATTAAATCGTTGCGTTGCGAATAGACGACTTTACGCTGTTCGTTAGAGATATTGTCAAATTTAAGTAAATTTGCTCGTTCGTCTTGATGCATTCTTTCTACTTGCTTTTGAGCGCGTTCAATTGATTTTGTGACCATACCATGCTCAATCGCTTCGTCCGATTTCATGCCTAAACGACGCATCATGTTTTTTACTTTATCGGATGCAAAACGACGCATTAAGTCGTCATCAAGTGATAGGTAAAAACGCGTTACACCAGGGTCTCCTTGGCGACCTGAACGACCACGAAGTTGGTTGTCAATACGACGAGATTCATGTCTTTCTGACCCAATTACCATTAGACCACCGGCATCTATTACGGCTTGGTTTCTTATTTTCCAGTTCGCTCTGGTTTCGGTAATAACTTCTTCTGTTGGGTTATTTAGCTCTGATATTTCAACTTCTAAATTGCCACCTAATACAATATCCGTTCCACGCCCTGCCATATTGGTTGCAATGGTAATTGCTCCTGGACGACCTGCTTCGGCAATAATGGTGGCTTCTCGTTCGTGTTGTTTGGCGTTTAAGACATTGTGTTTTATTTTTTCTTTAGTTAGTAAATCTGACAAGATTTCTGACATTTCAATTGATGCCGTTCCAACTAAAATAGGTTGCCCTGTTTCATTAGCGGTTTTAATGTCTTTTACAATGGAGTTAAACTTTCCTTCAATATCAAGGAATATCAAGTCGGCTTTATCATCACGAGTAGGTGGTATATTGGTAGGTACGACAACTACTTCTAGTTGATAAGTTGATAAAAATTCGCCAGCTTCTGTATCTGCTGTTCCAGTCATACCAGACAAATTACCGTATTGTCTAAAATAATTTTGGAAGGTAATTGATGCGTAAGTTTGACTTTCAGCTTGAATGTTTACATTTTCTTTGGCTTCAACGGCTTGATGTAGCCCGTCTCCCCAACGACGACCTGCCATTTTACGCCCTGTATATTCATCAATAATAATAACTTCATTATTTTGAACAATATAGTCGGTATCTTTTTCAAATAGTATATTTGCTCTTAAGGCGGCATTGACTAATTTCATTAGTCCAATGTGTTCGGCATCGTATAGGGATTCATTTTCAGCAATCTCCCCTACTTCTACCAACATTTGTTCTACTTTTTCATGACCTTCGTCGGTTAAATGTATTTGTTTGTTTTTTTCGTCGATGACATAATCACCGCTAGTGGTTTTAGCTTCTTTATCTTCTTCACCCTGTTCTAGTCTTGGGATAATTGGGTTTATTTTTTTATAAAGTTCAGACTTATCTTCTGCCGGCCCTGAAATAATTAGCGGCGTTCTTGCTTCATCAATTAAGATAGAATCGACTTCATCAATTACCGCAAAATGCTGACCACGCATAACTCGCTCTTCTATAAAAATTGCCATATTGTCACGAAGATAGTCAAAACCAAATTCGTTATTGGTGCCATAGGTAACATCGCAGGCATAAGCTTGTTGTTTTTCTATGCTAGATTGACCAGAAAGAATAACACCAGTCGTTAGCCCTAAAAACCCATAAACTTGCCCCATTTGTTCGGCATCTCGTTCGGCTAGGTAGTCGTTTACGGTAATAACATGCACACCTTTTTCTGCTAGTGCATTCAGATAAACCGCTAGCGTTGCGACCAAGGTCTTTCCTTCTCCTGTTCGCATTTCGGCAATATTTCCTTCATGCAAAACCATTCCACCAATCAATTGCACATCATAATGGCGAAGGGTTAGTGTTCTTAAACTGGCTTCTCTTACAACGGCAAACGCTTCGGGCAATATAGAATTTAATGATATTCCGTCCACTAAAGACTGTTTAAAGGTAATTGTTTTCGCTTTTAGCTCGTCATCTGAAAGAGCCTGAATTGCAGGTTCAAACGCATTTATTTGATCAATTCTTGTGCGGTATTTCTTAAGTAATCGGTCATTACGACTACCAAAAAGTTTTGTTAAAAAGGATAGTGCCATTGAGGTAATTCCAAATAAAGTTTTTCTGAAAAATATCCCATTATATTAGCATAAGTCTTGTCCAAATATGGCAAGAGTCTAAACAAAAATTATTTTAATTTAAGATTTTTATGGATCAAGGTTAGGACTAAAGTAGAAACTTTATTGATTTTACATGGTGGCTGTTTTAAAATGATTGTGACCTACACCACAATTTCAATCAGGATTTTACATAAATGTTAAAAATACTTGCCCTTGCCTTTACTTTATTATTTGCCGTTACTTCCTATGCACATGAATCTAATGTTAAGTTAAAATCTGTACCCGAATTAAAAGAGGTTGAGTCTGACCGTTTCCCTGGCGACCCTGCTGAACATAAGGTTGTTTATATGTGGAACAAATCTGATAAAGATTATCAACATGGCATTCTAAATTCTATAAAAGCAATGCTTAAGAAATATGACGATAATGTAGATATTGCCGTTGTGGCTATTGGCCCAGGCTTACATGTTTTAGCAAAAAAACCAACTCGCAAAGTAGACCGCGAAAACTATGAAAGAGTGGCGGGGTTTGCTAAAGATTATAATGTTCGTTGGATAGCTTGTGGTAACACCATGAAAACTTTACACTGGACTGATAAAGATATGCGTCCTTTTGCTGAATACTCTGAGGTAGGTGCCGCAGCATTAATGGCTTTGCAAGAAAACAATTACAAACTATTAGTATGGTAAGTAGTTAAAAACGAAAGAAAACCTTACGAAACAAAGTTTAATCCGCCCCACATTTACCTGTACCAAAACCAAAAAATGCCAGGGGCACCCCCCCTGGCATTTTTTACTATTTTGTGTAAGGATTTAAGAAAGGACTTTAATAATTAGCACGCAACTTTTTAGCCGCTGCAACCATATTAATTAATGCCGGTTCTGTTTCTGCCCAGCCTCTAGTTTTTAACCCACAGTCTGGGTTTACCCATAGTCTTTCGGCAGGGATATTTTTTTCACTCAACAAAGCGGAGAAGAGCCATAAATTAAATAAATTTAAAAATTGTTTTGATAGGTTAAAGTAACAGCACGCCCT
>CAYMAW010000128.1:0-3637 GCA_964388565.1 uncultured Piscirickettsiaceae bacterium
CTGAACTGTTAGCGATATTTTTAAGGGTTGGTGTTAAGGGGAAGAGTGCGGTTGAACTGGCACAAGATTTATTAGATTATTTTGGCAGTCTACATCGTTTGCTCAATGCGAATGAAGCAGAATTTTGTCAAGCTAAAGGTTTAGGGCAGGCTAAGTATGTTCAACTTAGGGCGGTGCTAGAAATTTCTCAACGCCATTTTGAGTCGGGTCTAACAAAAGGAGATGCTTTTTCTAAACCTGAACAGGTTGCTAAATATCTTGCTTCTAAAATTAGTCATCAACAAAGAGAAATATTTGGCATCATCTTACTTGACCAACAAAATCAGTTAATTAATTTTCTGCCTTTATTTACAGGTACGCTCAATCAAGCTAACATCCACCCTAGAGAGTTAATTAAAGCTACGCTTGAACATAATGCCGCGGCGGTTATTTTAGCCCATAATCACCCGTCTGGCGACCCTACACCTAGCCCAGAAGACATATCGTTAACTAACACCCTCATCAACACATTTAAATTAATTGAAGTTCGTTGTCTTGACCATATCATTATTGGCGATCATGGTCGATGGACTTCATTTGCTGAGAAAGGACTTTGCTTTGATTCTTAAGAAAATAAATAACCTCACCCCCCCCCTGGCACTTTTTGGCTGGATATGGCTTGGCCTGTTGCTTTCGTTAGGGCTGGCATGGCATTCATTAGCAAAGGTCGATTTTGGCTATGCTATTTGGTATGAATATGGCGGCATTAAAGAAAACATAGATAAATATGCGCCTAAAAATAGATTTAAACACGATTTTGAATCCGCAGACCAACAACAGCATCTTGATTCATTTGGAGCAATTGTTGATTCTATCCAAAATAAAGGCGTTGGCTTGGCAGAAATTCGCTATCAAGCTAAAGAAAAAACGCATACACTTTTGCACAAAGCCGAAGTCATTCATTTACAAGATGTTGCAAATTTAATTGAATGGCTAAACCGTTTTCTATTCTTTTCGTTTATTCTTTGGCTAATGATTTTGTTATACCAATTTAAAAAACCGTTTGACTATACAACAAAGCAAGCCTTCTCGGCTATTGTTATCGGTTCCGTTTTATTAAGCCTGCCTATATTTGTTTTTGGGGCAGAAAAAGTTTTTTATCAGTTCCATATTTGGGTCTTCCCTGACGACCACCAGTGGTTTTTTTACTACCAAGATTCGTTGATGGCGACCATGATGAAAGCACCCGATATATTTGCTTATATCGCCCTTTCTTTAGTATTCTTTACCCTAGTTATTTACATATTAATATCTAAAATCCTAAAAACTTTACAGAATCGACTCAAATAACTTGCATTAAGTATCAATTTTATGGATAATCCCCGTTCTTGATTTTGATAGGAGTGATTTATTACCTTGTCGAAATGTATTAAATTAATTTTGAGAGGAAGTACAGAAATGGCTAAAGTATGTCAAGTAACAGGTAAAAAACCTGTCGCTGGTAACAATGTTTCACACTCTCATCGAAGAACTCGTCGTCGTTTTTTACCTAACTTACAGAATCACCGTTTTTGGGTAGAAGGCGAAAATCGTTTTGTTAAATTGCGTCTTACCGCTGCTGGTATGCGTATTATTGACAAAAACGGCATTGAGTCTGTGCTAGCGGATATCCGTGCACGTGGTGAGAAGGTTTAAGGAGACTCAATTATGCGCGAAAAAATAAAATTACAATCTACAGAAAGTGCTTATTTTTACACAACAGATAAAAATAAACGCAACATGGCTGGTAAATTCGAAATAAAGAAATATGATCCAGTTTTGCGTAAACATGTTATGTTTAAAGAAGCTAAAATTAAATAATTTTAATATTATTTAATTATTCAAAAAAACCGACTTTTTAGTCGGTTTTTTGTTTTCTAACATAATATAATAATTCCATGCCTGAATTACCTGAAGTCGAAACTACGCTAAGAGGAATCCTCCCTAAAGCGAATAAACAAACCATTAAACAGCTTATTATCCGTAATAACAGCTTAAGGTGGCCTGTTGACAACTGTTTAACTAAAATCCTTCCAGGGCTTAAATTACTTAAAATATCAAGAAGAGCCAAATACCTTTTATTAAAAACTGAAAAAGGTCACATCATCATTCACCTAGGCATGTCAGGTGTACTCAAAATATTGCCACATGGAACAGAAGTCAAAAAGCACGATCATATTGACCTCATATTAGAAAATGGTTTTTTACTTAGATACAATGACCCAAGAAGATTCGGCTGTTTTTTATGGACAGAAGAACCGATTAATGAGCACAAATTACTAAAACACTTAGCCCCTGAACCATTAACAAACGAGTTTAACGCTGATTATCTTTTTAAAATTGCTCAAAAAAGAAAAATAGCAATTAAAATACTACTAATGGAAAATAAATCGGTTGTCGGAGTGGGTAATATTTATGCAAATGAAGCTCTTTTTTCATCCTCTATCGCACCAATGAGACTAGCTAATAGCTTAACTTTAACTGAAACCAAACTACTCTGTGCTAACATAAAAACAATACTTACCCATGCAATAGAACAAGGCGGAACAACGCTAAAAGATTTTTTATCTCCCGATGGAAAACCTGGCTATTTTGTACAAGAACTAGCCGTTTATGACAAAAAAGGCAAACCCTGCCCCACTTGTAACACGCCAATCATTAAAATAGTGCAAACTCAACGAGCTAGTTTTTACTGCCCGTCGTGCCAACAATAATAATATGAAAAGAAGAATCTATCTATTTCTTATATTACTAACGCCGATTATAATAAGCTGTTCGGATAACACAAACCTAACAACTTGGCAAACAAATGACGCATGTAATTTAACAACAGGTAGCTGTACGAATAGTTTAGAGCGACAACAAATTACAATTTCCCTAACACCAAACACCCCCATACCTGTTGCAAAAGCACTAGAAGCAACCATTACTTTAAAAAACATCAATGCCGACAAAGTATCTATTGATATTGCAGGGGGTAATATGTATATGGGATTTAACCGTATCAAACTAAAAGAAGTGAGTTCTAATGTTTATAAAGGGCAAACGATGTTAGCGTTTTGTACTGTTTCAAAAATGGAGTGGGAAGTATCTGTTCTAATAAAGAAAGGTAATCAAACGATTAAAATACCGTTTAAATTAACGACTCATCAGTAAGCAATAACTGAATTGCTTCAATAAATTCATCGGTGTTATTTTCTTCTAAACTTGTTACAAGAAAAGCCCTTACCTCACTAGCAGAATTTAAAAAATCCTCTACTTTAAAATCATCATATTTAGATAAGTCCATTTTTAATCCACCCTTTAACTTTTACTATATCTTTAAATTGAGTTGCTTTATTTCCTGTAAGCATCAATAGAACAATCTCGCTACCATCTTCATAATAGTAAACTCGCCACCCCTTTCCTGTTGGTATTCGTAACTCGTACAACCTACCCTCTATATTTTTAAAATCTCCACGGGATAACAGACGGCTTACCTGTCTTTGATGTTTCTTTGCCAATCAAGCTATTTTGATTAGCCCACCTATTACGCCATACTTTTGCAAGCTCCTCCTTAAGGAGACACTTAACAACCGCCAATTATTTTTTACTGGCTAAAATTCACGACAACTTCCGT
>CAYMAW010000129.1:0-3583 GCA_964388565.1 uncultured Piscirickettsiaceae bacterium
CATAATTAAAGCAAATAAGGTAATTAAGTTAATGCTACCGCCAAACAAATACAATATCATCAAGGCGGCCGAAAAAGAGGCGGGGATACCGACCGCTACCCAAAAAGCAACCCGCCCATTCATGAAAATAAATAAAATCAACACGACTAAAACAAGACCGCCTAGCCCGTTATTAATCAGTAAATTAATACGACCTTGTACTAGCGACCAAACTTCATCATATATTTTTAATGACACGCCACTGGGTAGTTCAGGGCGTGTTTTTTCTACCCACTCATGCAGGATTTCTGCCGATTTTATCGTGTTTCCTGATTCAGAGCGTTGTAGAAACATTTCAATAGCAGGCTTACCGTCAACTAAAATAAAAGGAGCATTTTTGCCTGTTTTTTGCTCAATTATTGCGATATCACCCAATAGAATTTTTTTTGTATCATCTGCCACAATCGCTATTTGTGCGTACTCTAGGGCGGATCTTGCTTGTTGGCTAGCTCTAATATCACGCATGGAATCATAATCGCCAACCGTTCCCACAGGTAAGTCCTTACTCATTTGTTTAATTTGATTGGATATTTGAGAAAAAGTAAGGTTATTCTTTTCTAAAACGGCTTGCGGAATTCTAATTGCCATTTTTTCATCAGGCATACCCTTAAAAGATATTTTATCTATCCCTGCATCTAACAATTCTTTTTCATATTTTTGAGCAAGATAACGCAATTCTGTTACATCACCCTCTTCTGAGGTAATTAATAACTTAGCAATTCCTTCATAAAATACAGCGCGTTTAACAACAGGTTTTTCAGAGTCCAGTGGTAAATTTCGTAACTGACTTACCTTCTGTTGAACCAAATCAACCGCTTCACCCATATTAGTATTTTTTGAAAATTTAATCGTAATTGCCGTCGCGCCATTAACCGCAGTAGAGGTTATTTCTTCAACATCATCAAGCTTTCGTAAGGTTCTTTCAACGGGAGTGGTAATAGAAAGTTCAACATCTTCAGCGTTTGCCCCGATCCAACTTACCTGCACCGTTACATAATTTAGCTTCAAGCTTGGAAAAAACTGCATATTTATTTTTGATAATGCAATATAACCTAACAAAAGCATAATAACCATTAACAAAGTAGGGGCAACCTTATGCCTAGCTAACCTTGCAATCATTCCACTAGAAACATTGGCTTCATCAACGGTATTCACTATTTAGAACCTTGATTAAGTTCTTTATTAACGACTACTTTTAATCCCGTTATCGCATTAGGTAAGTGAGTTGTTAACACTAAATCGCCCATGTTTAAATTGCCCTTTATCAAAACATTATTTTGACTATCCACACCATGCTTTTGAACTTTTTTTCTAATTAATTCGTTGGTTTCTTTATCAATAACAAATACTTTACCTACCCCATACAATGCTGAATATGGAACCGCAAAAACTCCTTTTAAAAAAACACCCTTAAGATCTACCTGCATTAAACCGCCCAAACTAACTGATGAAGACGCTAAAGATAATTCATTAGGAATTTGTAAAAAGGCATCTAAACCGCCAGCAGAAGACTCGCCTGCAAACCTTGTTAAAGGCAACAAATATTCCTTTTTATTAAATTGATAACTTGCGACAAGTTTTTTACCAGACTTAACCGATTGATAAATGTTAGTTAGATGTACATTAGGAATAGTTGCCCTCAATTCTAAACTAGAATTTTTATAGAAACGAAGCATTACCTTGCCAACATTAACACTATCCCCTTCAGAAACAGATACCTGCGTTATTTTCCCATCAAACGGGGCGACAAGATTGCCCCGTTGCAAATTTAACTCTGCTTGCTTTACATTTATTTGCGCAACCTTTAAGCTCGCTCGCAACTCACTCGCCATAGATTCAAATTGCGCTACCATTAATTTTACAGAGGCAACCGCTTTTTGTTGGCGAACTAGCGCCTCTTTTGCCTGTTCAAGTCTTGTTGCCGAGCTTAAATTTCTTTTCTTTAAGCGTTCATTACGCACAAGATCATTTTGTCTTATATCCAACAATTCATTTTCATAATTAAGGTTTTGTTTATTGGTCGAATAACTTAACTTATTAAGTTTTAGTTTAGCTTGAATAGACTCAACATTTGCCTTAGCGATGGCAACAGGTAATTCCAAATCCTCTTTCGCTAAAGAAACTAGATTTTGACCTTTTTTAAATGACTCTCCCTCACGCAACCAAACTCTTTCAACTACGCCATTTATCGGCGAAGCGGCACTTACAAGATGATTCGATTCAACCTTTCCTAACAGCGAATAAACAGGTGAAATATCTGCCTCTACGACTGAAACCGCATTCACTTGCCAAACTTTAACCTTAGACTCAACTGCCGTTGTTTTAGGTTTAGTGGCGGACATAACTAAAATAGTTACCACTAAAACAGTCAAAATTACAATTAAAATAAAGACCTTTTTAACATTTTTATTCATATAACCACTTCTTTTAAATAGCGTTTAATATTTTTAATTCTTTTCTTTTTAATCGCCTTCGCGATTTCAAGTCCTTTCACGCCAGTTTCTAATATTTTTTTATTATCAACCTTCTGTGCGTCTAGTGCCATATTCTGCCAAAAATTGCGTTGTAAATAATCTCTATTCTCAAAACCAAGCCTACCCTTTGCATCTGCTTCACAAATGATTAATATTTTTTCAAAAAACACATTATCTTTTAAACCTAAACAGGCCGTTATTATTTTCAGGTAAGTTTTGGCTTTTAAATGTGGCTTATTTTCCATGGTCAAACCTTGGTGAATGACACCATGAAACTCGGTTGCTTTTTCTGCCATTTTCTTGAAATTATTCGGCACGCGATACTGATTACAAAACGCCCTCACTAGCGGCACGCCTGCGGCTTCATGCCCATAGTGTCGAGGGTAAAGTTCTTTAGGTGTAAGCCCTTTACCAAAATCATGCATTAAGGCACTAAAACGAACTTCTAATGCTGTTGATAATTTTGCCGCCTCATCTAACACCATCATAGAATGAATCCAAACATCGCCTTCGGGATGATGAACAACAGGCTGTTCGACACCAATCAGTTTGTGCAAGGCAGGAAATAATACTTCTGTCGCTGCCACTTTTCGTAATACCTCAAAAAAAACAGATGGTGTATCCGTTTTAAATGCTTTTATCATTTCTTGCCAAACTCGCTCAGGGGTTAAGCTAGTTATTTCACCCGATGCAACCATTTCTTTCATTAAAGCAAGAGTTTCATCGGCGACTTTAAACCCAAGAGGGTACAAACGAGCGGCAAAGCGGGCAACGCGTAATACGCGCAAAGGATCTTCTGAAAACGCAGGGGATACATGTCGTAAAACCTTGTTTTCAATATCTTTTACACCGCCATAAGGATCATACAACTTACCATTATCATCTTCGGCAATCGCATTAATTGTTAAATCGCGGCGAATTAAATCGTCCTCTAAACTAACAGACGCATCAAAAAAAACTTCAAAGCCATGATAACCTGAACCCTGCTTTCGTTCAGTTCGAGCTAAAGCATATTCTTCTCTAGTTTTAGGGTGTAAAAATACAGGAAAATCTTTGCCAACCTGCTGATA
>CAYMAW010000130.1:0-3583 GCA_964388565.1 uncultured Piscirickettsiaceae bacterium
CTGATTTTTCAGCTGGTGATACAGTTGTTGTACAGGTAAAAGTAAAAGAAGGTAAAAATGAGCGTCTTCAGGCTTATGAAGGTGTTGTTATTGCAAGAAAGAGCAGAGGTTTAAACTCTTCTTTTATTGTTCGTAAAATCTCTCATGGTGTGGGAGTTGAGCGTACTTTCCAAACTTATAGTCCTTTAGTAGATTCAGTAGAAGTTAAGCGTCGTGGTGCGGTTCGTCGTGCTAAGCTTTATTATCTTCGTGATCTTACTGGTAGAGCAGCAAGGATTAAAGAAAAAATTGTTAAAAAGAATTCTAAATAGACTTTATTTTATCAATTACCTAAAATATGCAATCACTTGTAGCTTCTAGGTTTTATAAAAAGGCACTCATTGAGTGCCTTTTTTGTTTTAATTGTTTTTATAATAAGCGATGAATAACAATACAACAGAATCAGAAATTTTATTTTTTTTAAATGCTTGTCAGTTTAATGACGGCTTAAGTCAGAATACGCTTGATGCTTATCGACGCGACCTTAAGTTGATTGTGAACTGGTCAGAACAACAGTCTTTGTTATTTCTTGATGCCGATGACATGTCGGATTTTATTAATTTTTTATTTGATACGGGGAAATCAGAAAAATCAGTTGCTCGTTGTATCTCTACCTTAAAAAGATTTTTTCAATTTTGCTATCAATCTAAGCTTATTTCATCAAACCCGACAAATCTTTTAAAATCACCTAAAATTATAAAGTCAATCCCTTCTGTTATTTCTGAAGAAGATGTGGTTAAATTAATTGAAACGCCTGATTTAACGACGGTATTAGGTAGAAGGGATCGGGCAATTTTAGAGTTGATGTATTCATCGGGTCTTCGTGTTTCTGAGTTAGTGAACTTAGAATGTGAACAGATAAATACTTCCGCTGGTGTTGTTCAGGTAACGGGTAAAGGAAATAAAGAACGCATTATTCCGATAGGTGAAGTAGCGATTGAATATTTAGAATTATACTTGGCACAATCGCGATCAAGTCTTGTTAAAGGGAAGTGGCTAGACGCCTTATTTGTTTCCCGTATAGGACGAAAGATGACGCGCCAAACCTTGTGGCATCGAGTAAAGGTTTTGTCTTCTGAAGCGGGCATCATTGCAAGTTTATCTCCACATGGGTTAAGGCATGCTTTTGCAACGCATTTAGTGAATCATGGTGCAGATTTACGGACGGTTCAGTTGTTATTGGGTCATTCTGACTTATCAACCACACAGATATACACGCATGTTGCTAACCATCGTTTAAAATCGGTGCATAGTCATCATCATCCACGCGGTTAAAAAACATGTAATTTATAAAATTGAGTGCTAAAATGAGTTTTTTAAATTTTTAATAGGTATAACATGAAATTTTCTTCGTTTAAAGTTGCTTTGTTAGCGCTTGCTGTTTCAACACCGTCTTTTGCGGACATTAATGTAGTTAAACAAGCATTAAAAGATTCTATTCCAGATTCTGAATTAGCGATCGTTAAAAAATCAAACATAAATGGTCTGTATGAAGTTACCCAAGGGTTGCAAGTTTTTTATGTGACTGATGATGGTAAGCATGCGATGATAGGTAATATTATTGATTTAAAATCTGGCAATAATTTAACCCTGTTAGCTGTAGATAAATTAAGAAAAGATCGTTACGATGATTTAGATGTCTCTTCTATGATTGTTTACCCTGCGAAAGGTAAAGTTAAGCGAACAATTGCAATATTTTCAGATATTGATTGCCCATATTGTCGGAAAATGCACCTTGAAATTCCTGCGTTGAACGAGGCTGGTATTGAAGTAAGGTATTTAGCTTATCCGCGTAGTGGAGTTGGTGGCAAGTCGTATTGGAAAGCTGTTTCTGCTTGGTGTGCTAAAAACCCTGCTGAAGCGATGGATAAAGCGATGCTAACAGGTGAAGTTGAAAGTAAAAAATGTAAAAACCCTGTACAGGATCATATGAAGTTAGTTACACTGTTTGGCGTTAATGGTACACCTAATATTATTACAGATAAAGGTAAAATGTTACCTGGTTACCTACCAGCAAAGCGTTTGATTAAACAACTAGGGTTATAAAAAATGCCAGGGGCAGGTAGTTTTGCCCCCCCCTGGCATTTTTTGTTTTTTTAGAATGGTTAGGGAGGGAGGTTATTAAGTGTTTCCTTAAATCTCTAAAGAGTATCCCATCTACTTTTTTTACTTGGTAATCTGAAAAATCTACCTAATAGTAAGCCTAATAGCAATACACCACCACCCGTTAAAAACCATTGTCGTTGAACTACATCCTCGGCTTGAGATATTCTTTCTTTCATGATGGTGTTTTCAGATTCTAGTGCTTTTACTTGGCTAAGATATTCATCATTTTGTTGACTAATTTGAATACTTTTTCCCGATATTGATTTCAGTTCTGTTAATTCACTTTCAAGTTGAAAATTTTCGGTTTTTATATTTTTTAACTCAGAACTTGCTTCTTTATGCCGATCATCTAGTGCAGAAAGTTCAATTTTTAATTGGTTGTATTTTTTTTCAACATCAGCGGTTTTTTCAATTTGGTTTTTTAACTTAACTTTAGCGATAGGCGTGTTTTGCAGGTTACTGCTGGGCATCCAACCCTCAATATTTCTCCCTTTATAACGATAAATAACATTTGCCCAACCATTATTTACTTCTAAAATAGTAACTTTAGAGCCAGATTTGAGCATGCGTTTAATTTTATACTTATAGCCAGGGTTTGAACGCATCGGTATTTTAACGGAATCAGTGACATAGTTAGTGTAGCCTGCCGCTAATAAAGTAGGGCTACCGAAAGTTGTAATGCTTGTTATTGCTATCGTTGAAAATAAAGTTTTACATGTTGTTAATTTTTTCATATTGATCCTTCATATTTTTTAAGGCTGTTTCAGTATTAGCTAATTTTTCTTTTTCTTTAGTGATAACTTCTGCAGGTGCTTTTGCGACAAAATTTTGATTAGAAAGTTTACCAGTAAAGCGTTTTACTTCACATTCTAAACGACTGATTTCTTTTTGTAATCTTTTTAATTCGGCATCTTTATCAATTAAACCTGCCATAGGGATAAGGATTTTCATCTCTTCGACCAACGCTACCGCAGATTCAGGTGCATTTTCATCACCCAATAATACTGTAATTGATTCAAGCTTAGCAAGTGAAATTAATGATAATTTATTATTTTCTAACCAAATTTTATTTTGATTGTTCATTTGATCAAGCAATACAGGTAACGGTTTGTTTGGTTTGATGTTCATTTCAGAACGAATTTTACGAATTCCGATAATAAATTGTTTTAACCATTCAAGCTCTTCAACGGCACCAGTATCTATTTTAGATTGGTCTGCACAAGGGTAAGGTTGCAACATAATGGTCGGCTTATCATCAGAATATTTTCCTGCTAGTGGAGCAACTGCCTGCCATGCTTCTTCGGTAATGAATGGCGTGATAGGGTGCATTAATCTTAAAATTGTTTCTAGTACGCGTACTAATGTTTTTCGGGTACCTCGTAATTGCTCTTCGCTACTTGTATCAGAATTTAGCGTTGCTTTTGATAATTCTAAATAC
>CAYMAW010000131.1:0-3565 GCA_964388565.1 uncultured Piscirickettsiaceae bacterium
CCGAAAGAGCTGTTAATCGTCCGCAACGCTTGCCTAAAGCACCTGTGAAAGAATTGTTTGAAACATATATTAATTTTAAATTTAAGCCTTAAAGGTATTTTGTTTTATGAAAAATAATGTTTTTACTCTATTTTTATTATTAATGTTTTGGTTGCCGTTAAGCCATGCAAATTTAACAATAGAAATTAATAATAGTTCGGAGAATGCCTTACCGATTGCAATTATCCCATTTTCTTATACAGGAACAAACACCCCTAAAGTTGATATTGCACAGGTTATCTCAGCGAATCTTTATCGTAGTGGAAAGTTTAAGGCGATTCCTGTTGCAATGTTGCCGTCTATGCCAAATTCGTTTAGTGAAGTGAATTATCTCGAGTGGCGAATATTAGAAGTTGATAGCATGTTGCTAGGTCATATATCCATGACTGATAGTGGTTTATACAATATAGAGATTCAGTTTATTGACCTACTTCGAAAAAAAGAAGTAATAAGAAAACGCTGGAATAATGTTGCTAACAAGCAACTTCGTCAAGTGGCTCATAAAATGAGTGATGAAATTTATCAAGAATTGACGGGAATAAGGGGAGCATTTAATACTAAAATTGCCTATGTTACGGTTAAAAAGAAACACGGTAAAAAGACATATACACTACAAGTCGCAGATGCGGATGGCTTTAATTCAAAAACCATTTTAAAATCTAAACATCCTATTATGTCTCCAAGTTGGTCGCCAGATGGAAGAAGCCTTGCTTATGTTAGCTTTGAAAATGGGCGTTCAGAAATTTTTACACAGAACCTAAAACGAAAAAACAGAAAAAAAATTGCAAGTTACAAGGGAATAAATGGATCTCCAGCATGGTCTAAAGATGGCGAGAATATTGCAATGACGCTATCAAAAAATGGTTCAGCAGATATTTTTGTAAAGAATTTAAAAACAAATACATTAACGCGTTTAACAAAAAACTATGCGATAGAAACAGAAGCGGTTTGGGCTCCTGATGGAAAGTCATTGTTTTTTAACTCAGATCGCAGAGGAAAACCACAAATTTTTCAAGTTTTTTTAAATACTAAAAAGATTAAAAGAGTTTCTTATAATGGAGGCTATAATGCAAATCCTGCGGTATCTTCAGATGGGCGTTATCTAGCTATGGTAAATTCAGATAATGGCTTTAATATTGGCTTGCAAGATCTGTACACAAAAGAATTTAATGTTATTACGAATACTTACTTGGATGAGTCGCCCACTTTTTCTCCAAATGGCGAAATGATCTTATATTCGATGACCCATCAAGGTAAGTCAAGACTGGCTGTTGTTGCCGTTGATAATAGTATGACTCAAATATTAACTACCTCAAATGGCGGAGTTAGCTCTCCATCTTGGGGACCTTTTACTGAATAATTAAAAAACAAGGAACGAAATGATGAAAAAAATATTACCCTTTACAATGACTATACTGGCTCTTTCTTTAACAGCTTGTAGCGATAATCCTAAAAAAGATTTGGATGCGAATGAGAGTAAACAAATAGTTCAGGCAAAAGAGAGTGTTAAAGAAAAAGTTGAAGTAGTCAAAGTTATTTCTATTGATGCCACCAGAGATATTGGTAATGGCTCTATATCGGATAATGGTAACATTAAGCCGATAGAATATGAGTTGGTGAATGAGTTAAAGCCTGTGGTTTATTTTGCGTATGATCAACATACCGTTAGTGATAAAGGCATTGAAATTGTTAAATATTATGCGGATATTTTAAGTGAAAGCCAGGAAGAAAAAATTAATTTAGTCGGGCATGCTGATGAAAGGGGAACACCTGAGTATAATTTAGCACTAGGCGAAAAAAGAGCAAAAGCGGTTAAAGAAGTGTTTATGCTGTATGGTGTTCAATCATCAAGAATTGAAGTAACTTCGTTTGGTGAAGAACAGCCTGCTGTAGATTTTTCAAATAAGATGGCTTGGTCTAAAAATAGGCGTGTAGAAATAAAGGTTAAATGATTTTTGTAATGACAAAGGTAAAAAAAATACTATCAATAAGTTTTCTGGTTACCTGTGTCGTAACGGTACAGGCAGGAAGCTTAGAGGAAAGGGTATCTCATCTTGAACGGCTGGCAGATAATCCTGTACTTTTGCAACTAAGTCAAAGGGTAACTGAGCAACAATTAGAAATTCAACAGCTTTATGATAAAGTTCAGTTGTTGCAATATAAAATTGATTCGGCAGAGCTTGAACAGGAAAATCGAAGTAGAAGTATTGATAAACAATTTAATAAATTAAATAAAAAAACGGTAGTTTTAGATAATTCTTCTAATCTTAAAGAGCTAACAAAGCCTATTGTTTCTTCTCCCGCACTAAAAAAAGAAGTAAATGAATCTGTTAAATTAATCAAAGTTATTCCAGCCAGTCAGCTAGAAAAAGTAGAGTACAAAACTGCCTTCTCATTGATGAAGGGCAAAAAATATAAAAAAGCGACAAATGCTTTTTTGAGATTTAAAGAGTCATATCCTAATAGTAGCTTGGCAAGTAATTCGTTATATTGGGCTGGTGAAGCGAGCTTGGTGTTAAAAAAGAGTTCTTTAGCTTACAAATCTTTTATGGAGGTCGTGGATTTGTATCCTTCCTCTTTAAAAGCACCTGATGCACTTTTAAGAGCGGGTGATACACTACGAAGACAGGGTAAGTTGGATGCTTCAGAAAAAATATATCAAGATATTCTAAATGATTATCCTGGTTCAAGTGCGGTAGGAAAAGCAGAAAAGAGATTAAATGATTTAAAAAGGTTAAATGACTAAATTGGGTAAAAAAGCGGTTATTTTATTATCGGGCGGTTTAGATTCAACAACATTGCTCGCACATGCTACTAGTCAAGGGTTTGAAATGTATGCCCTTAGTTTTGACTATGGGCAAAGACATCAAACGGAGCTAGATTTTGCTAAAAAAATAGCTGAAAATTTTTCCGCTAAATCACACCGAGTGATTCAGATAAATATGAATTCTATTGGAGGGTCTGCTCTAACGGATGAAAGTATTGATGTGCCTACGGATGCTAAAGAAGGCGGAGAGGATGGTGGTATTCCTGTGACCTATGTTCCTGCTCGAAACACAATATTTTTATCTTATGCGTTAGCTTTAGCAGAAGTTGTTGATGCGGAACATATTTTTATTGGTGTGAATGCGGTAGATTATTCGGGTTATCCCGATTGTCGTCCAGAGTATATTGAAGCATTTGAAACGATGGCAAATTTAGCGACCAAAAAAGGGGTGATGGGTTGCCCTGTGCATATTGTCACTCCCTTAATTAATCTAACGAAAGCAGAAATCATTCAAATGGGGCTTGAGTTAGGCGTGGACTACGCTCAAACGGTGTCTTGTTACCAAGCTAATGATAAAGGCGAAGCCTGTGGTATTTGTGATTCTTGCCGTCTAAGAAGGCAAGGATTTAAGGTTGCTGGCGTAAGTGATCCGACTCGATATAATTAATTTACCGAAATTTAGTAAAAATCCTTGCCTATTTGTATGCAACTTGTATAATACGCCACATTCCAAATGAGGGTCGTTAGCTCAGCTGGTAG
>CAYMAW010000132.1:0-3540 GCA_964388565.1 uncultured Piscirickettsiaceae bacterium
GAGAATACAAGGGATACCGCGTGGCAACCATATAGCCTAATTTTACACAGTCTTCATGCGGAATCCAGCCCAAACAGCTTCTAACCTTAAGCGACTGATAGTTTCTTAATATCGGCATGACTGTTAAAACTCCAAATACTATTTGATACCAATGCCAACCAATTGAGGACGGTTGATTTGACCACCATAAATTATTAACACCAAAGTGCTTGGTTTTGAAAATCAAGTGGATTGCTAAACGCCAATATTTTTTAGCAAATTGTATTTTTACTTTCATCATGGCAATCTTTTCACTTCTTTGTCTAATTGTCGGTCTGCTTTTTCTGCCGCTTGTTTTTGGTATTCTCTATCGGGAGCAACCTCTACGCTGTTACTACAACCGACCAATAAAACAAAAGCACTTACTACTAAAAAAACTTTCATACCATATTTTCCCTATTTTCTAGCCTTCTGATTATATTTATTTATAAAACCTTCTAACATTTTACTATTAACCATCCCCACTCTTGTAGCAACTACCTGCCCGGTTGGTGAAATCATATAGGTTGTTGGCAAACCCTTTAGTGGTCCAAAAGAGGTGGAACGACCATTTGGTCCATCTTTCTCTTGCACAACTGGAAATTCAATCATTTGCTCTTCTAAAAAACCTTTGACCATTTTTTTTGATATAGATTCGTAATTCACGCCTAAAACGATCGCATCTTTATCTTTATGTTCTTCATGAAATATGCTTAATTCGGGCATTTCAACAAGGCAAGGCGGACACCAAGTTGCCCAGTAATTTACAATTACCCACTTTCCTTTATAGTCGGATAGTTTAACTATTTTTCCATCTAAGTTTTTAAACTCTACTTTCGAAGAATCTTGTGCTTGAGCAGACAAACTGGCTAGCATCAAAATAAACAGCATACTTTTTATTAAAATCATTTTTTTCATTTTTACATTTCCTTTTAATTTTTAAAGATAAGGACTCTACAAGACCAGTAAATCCTCTATTTTATTTCCGGTTTTACATCTGCTAAAATTTGCTTTACAAAATATAGGGTAATTTTTCGTTTTTGTATAATGGAAGCCTTTTCAATAAAATCTAACGCTTCAATCAGTTCTGATAAATTACTCGAAAATTTCTTAATTAAATAATCGCCTAATTTAAAACTAAATTCAAAACCAGTCTGTTTAGATCGCTTAGTTAAGGCTTCTATAATCTCTTCTGTTTTTTTTAGACGACTTAATTTAACTGTCGAGGCGACCATCATAGCATCAGACAACTCTTTTGTGACAATTGCCCAATTATTGATTGCCAGTTTACTAGAAACTATCATTTTCTTACCTAATACTTGCGATTTAACAATCAAACTAGCTAACGCTAACTCCCACTCTTTTTTTCCGATAATTTCATCTACATCATCAATACAAATTAAATTAACCGTTTCTAACCCTTCAAGAATAGGCGGTACAAGAGGTAAACTTTTATCTGATAGTGGCAAAAAAACGGCTGATGACTTTTCAGATGATTGTTTTTCACTAAAAAAACGGCATGCCGCCTGTAAAAGGTGCGTTTTTCCTGATTTAGATTCTCCTTCTAGTAATAGAAAATCACTTCGAGAATTAATTAAAGCCTGCTGAAATTTAGCAACGCCCATCGCAACAACTTCTGTTTCTGCAACAAAGGTATCAAAATTGGCATCTTCTTTTAAGCCAATTTTTAATGGTAACTGTACAAACATAAAACTACACGGGCCTCCAAATAAGCTCTAATTTATCCATCGAGTCAAAAGTCACCTGCAAACTTTCATCATCAACAATTTTTTGTTTAAATTCATTATAACCGCCTTGAAAAGTCACTTTAAAAACAATCTTTCCATCGGACATACTAATAAACTCTATTTTATTTATTAAGGAGTCTAACTCTTGAAGCTTCGTTTCAATCAAATTAAACTGGTCAAAACCTTCGACATCTAAAAAAACAAGCTCAATTGAGTTTAAATAACTGGCATTATCTCGATAACTTTGAGAGTAAAACTCTAACAAGGTTTCAAACACATTTTCCAAGTTACGATATTGATTGCCCTTTACTCTATCCGAGATTAAAACCTCTTCGCCATTTATATTATAAAGTTTCCAAACAAAACTTTTTTGATTAGAGCTTAAAACTTCTGCTTCAAAATTCAATAAATAATCTGCGGTAGTATTTTTTAATAAATATATTATTTTATCGTTAGAAACAGTCGTGCTAGGCAAAACCTCTAGTTCAGTTGGCTTAGGAATTAAAATGGGCAATGCAAACTTACTCGCAAGCCAACGAAAATCTAAGGTTGGTAAGTTTTGAATGGTTTCTTTATTAATAGAGATTAATAAGTCGTCTTTTTTTTGAACCCCATAAACTAAGGTAGTAGGTCTTTTTTTAGTGGGCCAAATAACAATTTTTTTTTCTTTAAAATAACGATATATTAATTTTTTGTTAAAAATAAAAACAA
Organism: uncultured Piscirickettsiaceae bacterium; assembly: GCA_964388565.1. Taxonomy (GTDB): domain Bacteria; phylum Pseudomonadota; class Gammaproteobacteria; order Thiomicrospirales; family Thiomicrospiraceae; genus Hydrogenovibrio. Next base: position 2,478 of record CAYMAW010000132.1, read on the forward strand.
TTTTATTTCCAACGTTTACACCTTCTCTGTCAATAGATTTGTAATGAAAGCTTTCCAGCCAAGCTGACGGTTTTTTCAAAAACTCACTAGCCCCATCTTGATTTTGAATATCTATTTGAGCCGTTAAACGCACTAAAACTATATCAGTAGCTTTTTTTAAAGACTTATTAAACTTTTGTTTTTTGGTTAATTTACTATCAAATGATGACAATGAAATACCGACACGAAACATATCATTCGCAAACAAATAATTACTATTTAATAGTAAAATTAAAAATAATGAAAATTTAATCAAATTTAACAATACCTCTCCCAAAAACTATCTCTCATTTAGAACCGAACCATAGCACAAAAGTTGATTAAATTGGTAGGTTTTACTTGCAAATATTCGTTACAATACATTTATTAAAAACTACCAAATTGATTACATACATTATGAGCAATACAACGCAACCAAATAAACAATCCATTAGCTACAAAGATTCTGGTGTCGATATTGATGCAGGAAATGCATTAGTTGAGGCAATAAAACCCATTGCCAAAGCTACTAAACGCCCTGAAGTTTCAGCCTCTTTGGGTGGCTTTGGTGCTTTATTTGAATTGCCTATGGACAAGTACAAACAACCGCTACTTGTTTCAGGAACAGATGGCGTTGGCACAAAGTTAAGATTAGCCATTGAAAGTAAAAAACATGAACAAGTAGGTATTGACCTTGTTGCAATGTGCGTGAATGATCTTATTGTGCAAGGTGCAGAGCCACTATTCTTCTTAGATTATTACGCTACTGGAAAGTTAGACATTGATGTTGCGACCGATGTAATAAAAGGCATTGGTGAAGGTTGCTTACAATCTGGTTGTTCTTTAATTGGTGGCGAAACCGCTGAAATGCCTGGAATGTACCCTGATGGTGATTATGACCTTGCTGGGTTTTGTGTTGGTATCGTTGAAAAAGCTGATTTAATTGATGGCTCAAAAGTAAAATCAGGTGATGTATTACTTGGGCTAGCTTCTTCGGGGCCACACTCAAATGGTTATTCTTTAATTCGTAAAATCATCGAAGTTT
>CAYMAW010000133.1:0-3537 GCA_964388565.1 uncultured Piscirickettsiaceae bacterium
TTTTAGTCGTGATTAGTCTTGTGCAAAGGTTTCTCTCTATTTAAGTTTTTAAAACTTACGCTTTCATCAAAATAAATAGGGTCAGCATCAATTTCTTTTAACCAACCCTTAATGGATCGTTGACCACTATTTAAATAATTAAAAAGGCTACCTGCTTGGCTTTCTAAAATGGATAAATGCGCATAATGAGATTGCTGAACCTGTGCGGCATAACCAGCTTTCATTTCACTTAATAAAAGAATTTTTGCTAGATAGTTATTGGGGACATCAATTGAATCGACTGGATAAGACAGCCACCTTTCGATTTGACTTTCATTGTTATTTTTTATAACCGACTCTATTCCTGACAAAGGCCCGCAATAATTTTCTCGTTGATCGGGAATGACTTCAACACTTAACTGTTGATAAGCGGTAAGGTTTCTATTTGCGCTAATAAAAAAATGAAACTCATGTTGACTAATTTGAACAGATTGTTGCTGTAATTTCCTTAATACTATTTCAATAAAAGGTTTGTTCTGATACAAACACCAACCTTTATCTTTACCACCTACCCGACGACCTTTACCACCAGATAATATAATTATTCCAACTTTCAATGCCTGTTAAGCCAAAATTGTTTTGCTTTATTAAAGGCTTGTTCAGAGTCTAATGACTCCATTAACATCAATGAAACGGCGGTTGTCGCAATAACGGAGTATTTTCCATATTTATCTGTTTTACCAGATGACCATAATTCAATTAAGCCATTTCTGCTCCATTCTTTTGGACGGGTATTCCTATCAATAACACCCTCTAGAACTACATCTTTAAATTCATTTTTGAGGTGATTTGAAAAATATAAGTGCGTAAGTGCATCAGGACGAATTTCAGGCTCGCCACCTTCCCCTTTAAAAACGAGGTTTTTTTGTACTCCATTAAGTTCAGAAGCCGCGTGATGTAATTTTTCGACACCTTTATGATAAATACCTTGAATACAATATTTAGCATTAAGTGGGTTAAGTAATTTAACAGCCGTATTAAAAATAGTTCTAACTCCTAGCTCTTCTTTTAAGTGCAAAATAGTTTTCAACTGCGGTGCAAAGTTTTGTAGCGGTAAATAAACGGGGATCTGTTGTGCAACAATTTCTTCTGCATTTTTAATTGAGCTGGCTTGTTGAAAACCTAATTCATCTAAAAACGCATCAATATACTGACGATTTTCAAACTGTCCCGAATCACCATGCAACATGACTTTATAACCATTCTTAACTAATAATTTTATGCTAAGTAAAAAATAAGGTGCGTATCGCCACTTGCCAGCATAAGCAGAAATATCTAAATCGACATCAATAGTTTGTTTTTCTTGAATAAATTTTGAACGAATGGCAGTTATGAAGCCTCTCAACTCATCTTGCGTCTCTCCATTTGCACGCATGAGTAATAAAAAAGCACCGATTTGTTTCTCAGTAACTTCTTCTGCCAACACCATTTCCATCGCCTGTTTGGCTTCTTGTTGTGTCAAGGAACGCCGACCTTTAGGCCCTTTCCCTAAAATACGCAAGTATTCGCTAAAGGGATGATCACTCATTTTTACTATTCTCTTTTGGAACAAGTCTTCCTCTTACATTAATAACTTCACCAACAAAAATTAAAGCGGGTGCTTTTATTTGTCGCTTTGCAATAGTTTTGACAAAAGAGCCAAGGGTACAAATAGTTTCTCGCTGATTTGCTCTTGTACCATTTTCAATCATTGCTACGGGCATGGTTGAACTCATACCGTGTTTTAAAAGGCCTTGCTGAATTTCAAAGGCATTTTTAATACCCATATAAAACACCATCGTATCGCCAGAACTTGCTAAACGGGCGTAGTCAATACCTTCAGAACCTGACTGTTGATGCCCTGCGACAAGCACAACCGATTGAGAAAATTCTCGATGCGTTAACGGAAAGCCTGCATACATTGAGCAACCTGCCGCGGCAGTAATACCTGGTACAACTTCATAGCTAACATTATTTTTCACTAGCATTTCGGCTTCTTCTGCACCGCGTCCAAAAATATAAGGATCGCCACCTTTTAGCCTAGCAACTCTTTTGCCTTGCTTGGCTAAATCGACCATAAGTTGCCCAATATCTTCTTGCTTCACTGCATGATATTTACTTTTTTTACCAACATAAATTCGTTCGGCTTCTCTGCGTGCCATATCGACAATTTCTAAAGAAACTAATCTATCATATAAAATAACATCTGCTTGTTGTAGTAGTCGCAAGGCTTTAAAGGTCATTAAATCTGGATCGCCAGGCCCTGCTCCAATTAGGTACACTTCCCCTTTCGGTTCTACCTGCCCATTTTTTACGACCTGTTGTATTTTTTCATCTAGGATTTGTTCAGCTTCGTTAAAGTTACCATGCACAGCTTTATCAATAAAAGAACCATCTAACAAGGTGTCCCAAAAAGCTTTTCGTCCATCTAAACTGGCTATCGAATTTTTCACTTTTTGGCGATAACGACCCACTAAATCTGCTAACTTACTAAACCCTGCCGGAATCATGGTTTCTAAACGGGCTTTCATTAATCTTGCTAAAACAGGTGAGCGACCGCCGGTAGAAATCGCAATCGTCATTGGCTCTCTATCAACAATAGCAGGTAGAATAAAATCGCAAAACTCGGTTTGATCCGCGACATTAATAGGAATATTTTGTTGTTGGCAATATTGATAAACGGCTTTATTAACAGACTCGTCATCTGTCGCAGAAATAACATATTTTGGCGTGGTTATGTTTGCAATTATTTCCGGAGAGAATGAGCCCATTTGCCAAACAATTTTATTGTTTGCGAGATGATGTTTCATTTCAGTTTTTAACTGAGGAGCAACCACAGTAACAATTGCACCCGATTTAATAAATAAATCAGCTTTTCTAGCGGCAACCGCACCACCGCCAATAATTAAACAATGTTTATTTTTAATATTTACAAATATGGGTAAATAATCCAAACTAGTTTCCTTTTAAGAGAACTTTGCATGAGTGGTGCGAATTAAAATTTAGAGATATTTTACTAGCTTTTTTTAATCGTGCTTCACTCGCGCAAAGGTATCTAAGAGAGTTTGCAGACTAAAAAATGCCAAGGGCACCCCCTGGCATTTTTTAGCCACTGGAAAGACTATTTTAACTTAATAAAAACTTGATTATCTTCAACCTTTACCTGATAAGATGAAATAGAGGGTGCATCTTCATCATCTATATTCTTACCTGTTTTTAAACTGTAATGTTGCTTATACAACGGTGAGGCAACCATTAATTGACCTTTTAAATCTCCAACCATTCCGCGAGACATAACAAATGCCTTGCCAACTGGGTCAAAATTATCTAATGCAAAAACTTCACCTGCAATATAAAACAAGGCGACTTGTACACCGTCAACTAAGGCGGCAACGCCTGAGTTTTGTGCTAAATCATCAATCGAACATACTTTTATAAAATCACTCATCTATTTTTCTCTATGCTAAGTAACGATAAATATTTACACCCAATTTATTCCAGTACAAGTTGGAAGTGCAG
>CAYMAW010000134.1:0-3512 GCA_964388565.1 uncultured Piscirickettsiaceae bacterium
AGAGCTAAGGTTGTATTTCAACAGTAATTTATATGCGGTGGCCCTGGCTTATTGTTTTGATTTAGAAAATAAATTTCTGTATAATATTTTTATTGAATAATTTAAATTTTAATACAGAGAAAAAATCCATGCAAGTAACAGTTGAAAAACCAAAGTCCGGTCTTGAGTATAAAGTTAATGTTGTCGTTCCAGTTGGCGATTTAAGTGAAAAAGTTTCAAAAAAATTAAATGAAATTCGCCGTACCATTAGAATGGATGGTTTTCGTCCAGGCAAAGTGCCTTTGAGTGTCGTTAAAAAACAACATGGTGCAGGAGTGCGTCAAGATTTTTCTGGTGAAATTATCCAAAAAGCATTTTATGAGGCCGTGGAAAAAGAAAGCTTAAATGTCGCTGGTTATCCAATGTTCGAACACTTTGAAGAAAAAGACGGTAATATCGAGTTTACAGCAAAATTTGAAATTTTCCCTACCGTTAGCCTACCTGATTTTACTAAACTAAAAATAGAAAGAGTTGTAGCAGAGATAAAAGATAAAGATGTAACTAACATGATTACGAAATTGCGTGAACAAAAGCAAGCTTGGAAGCCATGTAGTGCGGCAAAAAAAGCAAGTAAAGGTGATCAAGTTATTATCAGCTTTGTTGGTAAAAAAGATGGTAAAGAATTTGATGGTGGGAAAGCCGACGATGTGCCGTTAGAATTAGGTAGTGGGCGAATGATTTCTGGTTTTGAAGATGGCATTATCGGCATGAAGAAGTCAGAAGAAAAATCAATAGATGTTACCTTTCCAGAAGATTACCAGTCTAAGGACTTAGCTGGTCAAGCGGTAGTTTTCGATATTACCGTTCATTCTGTGCAAAAGAAAGTATTGCCAGAAATAGATGAAGAGTTTGTAAAAGGGCTTGGTGTTGAAGATGGTAAAGAAGAAAGCTTAGTTGAAGAAATTAAAAGCAATATGGAAAAAGAACTTAATCGTGCAGTTGAAAATAAAAATCGTACACAAGTTTTAGATGTTCTTTCTGACGCGGTTGATCTTGAACTTCCTAAATCGGTAATTAGCCAAGAAGCTTCAAAATTAATGGAGCGTCAAATTGAACAATTTAAACAACAAGGCGTGAAATCTGAAGACCTTGGTCTTACGATAGATGCGTTTTTGCCTGAAGCAGAAAAAAGAGTAAAACTTGGTCTTGTATTAGGTGATGTTATTAAAGAAAATGACATTAAAGCTACCGATGAAGATCGTACGAAATTTATTGAAGATCAAGCTTCATCTTATGAAGACCCTTCAGAAGTTGTTAAATGGTATGCTCAGAATCCAGATGCTCAACAAGAAATTAATGCCATTATTGTTGAAAAGAAAGTGGCCGAGCTTGTATTAAAAAAAGCGAAAATTAAAGAAGTGAAAAAAACATTTGATGAAGTTGTTAACCAAACAGCATAATTAAAAACAATTTAAAGCAAACCTGATTTTAAGTTATTTTAAAGTTAGGTTTTTTTTACTTCAAAATATAGCCAAAAACAGCTAATATAAACGATAAATTTAATTTAAAGGTTTTAGAATAATAAATGAATTCATTTAATATGCAAAATGACATGCGAAATGATATAGAAAACGCATTAGTTCCAATGGTAATTGAGCAGACGAGCCGAGGAGAGAGATCTTATGATATTTATTCTCGTCTATTAAAAGAAAGAGTTATTTTTTTAGTTGGACAGGTTGAAGACCACATGGCAAATTTAATTGTGGCTCAAATGCTATTTTTAGAGTCAGAAAATCCTGAAAAAGATATTCATTTATATATAAATTCGCCAGGGGGTAGTGTAACAGCAGGTATGGCTATTTATGATACTATGCGTTTTATTAAGCCAAATGTTAGCACTATGTGTATTGGTCAAGCGGCAAGCATGGGCTCTTTTTTGCTATCAGCAGGTGAAAAGGGTAAACGATTCGCTTTACCAAATTCTAGAGTTATGATTCACCAACCTTTGGGAGGTTTTCAAGGTCAAGCTTCTGACTTTGAAATACATGCTAAAGAAATTTTAGGGATTAAAGATAAACTAAATAAAGCGATTGCAGAGCATACAGGGAAAACCTTAAAACAAGTTCAAAAAGATACTGATCGTGATAATTTTATGTCAGCACAAGAAGCCGCCGACTATGGCTTAATCGACAAAGTATTAGAATCGCGTTAGGAGAAAGGAATGAGTGAGAAAAGTTTACACTGCTCTTTTTGTGGTAAAGAGCAAGATGAAGTCAAAAAATTAATTGCAGGCCCGTCTGTTTATGTTTGTGACGAATGTGTCGAATTATGTAATGATATCCTACAAGAAGAATTTGGTAATAAATCTGGGGAGTCCTCTTTTCAGTTAGATCAATTACCTACACCACACGAAATTACAGATATCTTAAATGATTATGTTATTGGTCAATATCAGGCTAAAAAAGTTTTATCTGTTGCCGTTTATAACCATTACAGGCGTTTACAGCAAACTTATAAAAAAGACGATGTTGAACTAAGTAAAAGTAATATATTATTGATCGGTCCAACGGGAACGGGTAAAACGCTATTAGCTCAAACACTAGCAAGAATGTTGGATGTTCCGTTTGCAATTGCAGATGCAACCACACTAACAGAGGCTGGTTATGTTGGGGAAGATGTAGAAAGTATAGTGTTAAAGTTATTACAACAAGCTGACAACGACCCTAAAAAAGCCGAACAAGGTATTATTTATATCGACGAAATAGATAAAATTACTAGAAAATCAGAAAATGCATCTATTACTCGTGATGTATCTGGAGAAGGTGTTCAGCAAGCATTGTTAAAGTTAGTTGAAGGCACAATTGCTAACATCCCTCCACAAGGTGGAAGAAAACACCCTAATCAAGAGTTAATTCAAGTTGATACTTCAAAGATTTTATTTATTGTTGGTGGAGCATTTGAAGGCTTAGATAAAATTATCGAACAGCGTACCGAAAAAAACTTCGGAATAGGTTTTTCAGCAGAAGTGAAGACAGAAGATGAAAAAGACACTTTAACTGAAAAGTTTAAAAAATTAGAGCCTGAAGACTTAGTAAAGTTCGGTTTAATTCCTGAATTTGTAGGTCGTTTGCCAGTCATAGCATCTTTAGAAGACCTTGATGAAAAAGCACTTATTCAAATTTTAACCGAACCAAAAAATGCGTTGGTTAAGCAATTTCAAAAGATGATTGCAATTGAAGGGGCAGAATTACAGCTTCGAAAAGACGCTTTAACTGAAATAGCAAAGTTAGCGATTCAAAGAAAAACTGGAGCAAGGGGATTGCGTTCAATTTTGGAGCAAACTTTGCTTGATACCATGTACGATTTACCAAGCTCAGATAATGTTGAAAAAGTTGTTATCAATAAAGCGGTAATTAATGGTTCTAAAAAACCTATATTAGTGTACAAAGAGAAAGCTAAGGAAAGAAGTTCCTAATTTACTAATTAAGAGAATATATGAATATTGAACAGATTGAATTAAAAACAGATGTATT
>CAYMAW010000135.1:0-3475 GCA_964388565.1 uncultured Piscirickettsiaceae bacterium
AGATTACCTTATGTTTTTTTTGCATTTTACAGATGTAACTTATTGTTTTAGAGGTAATTTATATGCGTTTGCCCTGAATGTGTAGGTAATTGCTATCCATAGAAAAAAATAATATGATAATATTACGGAAGGTATTATCCCCTTGGTAATTTTGTCTTAACCTAGAAGCACTAAAGAATACTTTTATCCGTACAATTATCCAATATAATTATTATTTCTCTTAATTCTGATAAAATTAGGGTATTTCAAAGGCTCAAAAATGTTTTGTTTATTCAGAAATTCTAGATTTATTTATCCCCTAAATTATATTGTGTTAGCAATTAGTTTAGGCCCTGTTTTTTATTGGTTATATTTCACTTTTGTTGAAAAATCATTCTTAGATAATTTTATGTCAGGGCAAGCGTTGATTGTCGACTTGTTGTTTGGATTGCCTATTGTGTTACTGTTCGCTATTATTATTTATGCGATGATGTATTGGACTCTAAAAGTGATTGCCATTTTATTAGCCCCATATTTATTAGAAGAAAATAAATATCCAGAACAGCAAGACTCGTTTGATCCCGCATCAACAGAAGAATACGGTGAAGATTACTGGGAAAAAGATACTGAAGAAAATACTGAGAAAAAAATAGAATCAGATAAAAACAGCGAAAATAAATGACTCTTTTTTTTGCTGAATTTAGACAGCTTGCAAAGTTATCCTTCCCAATTTTAATTGCACAATTAGCTCTTGCTGGTCTGGGTGTGGTGGATACCATTATGGCAGGGCAGGTAGGTACAGATGACTTAGCCGCAATTGGTTTGGGTTCAAGTATTTTATTCCCTGCGATGATGCTTTCAGTAGGCGTGTTAATTATTTTAACAACTTTGGTTGCGAAACAGTTTGGCGAAAATAATATTACACAAATACAGGTGTTTTTTCAGCAAGCAATTTGGTTAGCGATTCCGCTTGGTATGCTTATATTTTTTCTCTTAGTTAATAGTGATTGGGTCTTAGATTTTTTACCATTAAGTAATAATGTTTATCAATTAACCGATGACTATTTGTTTTATATCGCCTTTGGATTACCTGCTTTATCTATCGCCTTTGTTTTCCGTTTTTTTTGGGAAGGGCTTGGTCTGACTTTGCCAACTATGTGGATAAGCATTTTAACTATTTTAGTGAATGTTCCACTTAATGCCATTTTTATTTATGGTTGGGGTCCTGTTGAAGCCTATGGTGCGGCTGGTTGTGGTATCGCCTCTGCTATTACAATGTGGATAATGTTGCTTGTCAGTATAATTTACGCTGTTCGTTCAAAAAAAATAACCCCTTATTTAAAGTTAAATTTTAATCTAAGAAAAATGACCGTTCCAGTTTGGAAGAATGGGATAGAAGAAATTCTTTCGCTTGGTATACCTAATACCTTTGCCCTTTTATTTGAAGTTAGTTTGTTCAGCTTTATTGCCCTATTTATTGCCGTGTTAGGTACTGATGTGATTGCCGCACAGCAGATAGGCGTAAGCTATACTTCTTTGCTGTTTATGATTCCATTGAGTATTTCAATTGCCATCACTATTCGAGTAGGGCATGCTTATGGCAATGGCTCTAAGAAAAAAATATATATACGAATTTATTCGGGCTTATTGATGGCACTTATAGTGGGCGTTTTTTCTGCCATTTTGACCTATCTTATAAGGGAGCCAATAGTAAATCTTTTTACCGATGATATTAATGTAATTGTGATTGCTGTAGGATTATTAAGTATCGCCGCTATTTACCAAGTTTTTGACGCCATTCAAGTCGCTTGCACTGGGATATTAAGAGGACTGCAAAATACCAAAACAATTATGCAGGTAACTTTTATTTGCTACTGGGGAATTGGTTTAGGCGGTGGTTATTTAATGGCTTTTACAAATATTATTGTTGAACCTGTTGGTGTAAAAGGCTTTTGGTATGCGATAGTGATTGGCTTTTTAACCGCCGCACTTATTTTATTGTTTGCTGTTATTAAACAGTTAAAACAATTTGAAAGAAAGGGCGAGATTATTTAGCCCGAATATTTTATAAGAATGTAAAGTTCTTATGAAATACTTGACTTGGCTTAGATTAGTCATCTTTTTTGATGTTTTGGCTATTTTTATGCTCCGTATCTAACCGGTCTTTCTCTTTGAAAACTTTAAACACCCACCACATAGCCAAAAAAACGATTAAAATCATTATCGCACTAAGCCCAAACATAATAGGTAAAGCATCCCAAACATCCTCCATTCCAATACTATGCATTTTTTTGTTGCCTCAAGTAAATTTATATACAATAACTATTTTAATATAATGTATATTACATTAGTAAATTAAATAGTAAAAAAAATATATGGCACAGACAGTTAAAGAACTAGAGAAAGAACGAGCTCAATTGCTGGAAGCAATTGAAAATCAAGCACAACAAATGTCATCAACACGAAGCCAGCCTTCTATTGATGAAAAAGAACACTCCCTTAAAGATTGGTTAAATGCCGCCGAGGATATTATGCCGTCCAATTCAACCCCTAATAATAAGTTTCGTAAGTCTAAACAACAACCTCTTAAATCAACGAGAAAATCAGTGGATAAGGTAGAAAGGTCTTCATTTTTTGTAGCGATTATTATATTTTCTTTACTGTTAATACTAATAGGAGGCATTTATTTAAGTTACGCAAGTTTAAGTAACGAATTAAATACGGTAGAAAACACACAAAAAAAATCTAGTCAAGATGTTGAACTATTAAAAGAGTTTGTGGTTGAAATGGAACCTAGAATTGACGGCATAGAACAAACCATCTCACAATTAAAAGGCGAGCCATTAGCAAGTACAACAGAACAAAAAAATAAAAAGGTTAATGTTTTTATAGAAACAAAAGAAATTGAGATTGAACAACAAATAAAACAAATAAATAAAAAGTTAGATTTGATTTTACTTGAATTAAAAGGCAAGAAGACTAAAGATAATTTTCAAGAAAAAGTTGCAGATTTTAAAATACAGCAACCAAGTATATTAGTACCGACAGAACCGACGATAAAGCCATTAAATCAACCCGTAGTTAAGTTGGCTAAGCAAGTAACAGCACCTAAGCAGGTTAAAAAACCAACCCAGCCACTAAAAGAATACAGTGCCGATGTTAAATGGTTAATGAAACAGCCTGCATTTAATTACACATTACAACTAGCTAGTTTTAATGATAATGCGGCGGCTCAAAAAATGATAAAAAATACCGCCGTAGCAGGGGGAAGAATCATTCATCAACGCTATTTAGGTGGTTATAAATATATCATCGTAGCAGGGTCATACCCGACTAAAAAACAAGCAAATGCAGATGCACGAAAATATAAAGTAGACTATAGAATATCCCCTTGGTTACGAAAAATTAAAGATATTAGTATTAAGGTTAACTAGTTAATACCCCCTTAAGGAGACACTTAACAACTGATTAAAATTCTGGCAACGCCAAGTTTACA
>CAYMAW010000136.1:0-3471 GCA_964388565.1 uncultured Piscirickettsiaceae bacterium
AAAAACAATTTTAAGAATAGGTACTTATGAACTTAAACACTCTCTATCAATACCCTATAAATCAGTTATTGATGAAGCGGTTGAGTTGACGAAAAGTTTTGGTGCAGAAGCTAGCCATAAATACATTAATGGTATTTTAGATAAGGTTGCTAAAAGCTTAAGAAGTATTGAAATTAACGGTTAGTTCTGTTAAGTATTGCTATGAATAAAATACAATTTTCTGATGATGAAAAACAACAAATTATTCAAAAAATAAAAAAATATTTTGTAAAGGAACTGAATCAACAAATCGGCGATTTTGATACAGAATTTTTGTTGGATTTTATGGGCGAAGAGTTAGGCGCACATTTTTATAACAAAGGCTTACTAGATGCACAAGCCATCTTTTCTAAACGAGCAGATGACTTGGTAGAGTCTATATATGAGCTAGAAATGCCGACTAATTTGACCACCAAGTATTGAGGAGCTAAAAAATTATGTCCTCAGAATTTGCTATTATCGAAGATTATTTTAAACCTATTTCAGCCGATGATTCAGCGGTTGTAATTGGAATTGGTGATGATGGGGCCGTCATTTCTCTGCCAAACGGTAAACAACTGGTAGTGGTAACCGATACCTCTATTGCCGATGTTCATTTCCCTAAAAAAACAGATCCTTTTGCCATTGCGTGGAAAGCGTTGGCAGTTAATTTAAGTGACCTCGCCGCAATGGGTGCAAGCCCTGCGTTCTTTTCGTTAGCATTAAGTCTTCCAACAGAATTAAATAACACAACTTGGTTAAGCAATTTTGCGAAAGGCTTAAAGGCTTTAGCGGATAAATATCAAATTTCATTAATCGGCGGAGATACTACCAAGTCAGAAATTTTAAGCATTACGATTACCGCTAATGGTTGGGTTGAAAATAACCAAGCTACTTTAAGATCAACAGCAAAAGTTGGTGATCTAGTTTTTGTTTCAGGTACGATCGGTAATGGTGGGGTAGGTTTAAAAAAGTTAGATGACCCACTCTATCCTCATTCAATTAATCAACTAAATATGCCTAATCCTAGAGTAAAATTAGGGCTAGAGCTACTTGGTTTAGCAACCAGTTCAATTGATATTTCAGATGGCTTATTAGCTGATTTACAGCATATTTTAAATGCCTCAAATGTGTCAGCGACAATAAATTATGATGATATTCCTTTTTCTTTAGAAGTTAAAAACTATATAGAAGAGACCGGAAATAAATTATTTCCTTTAGTCTGCGGAGATGATTATGAATTATGTTTTACTATCCCAAAGAACAAATGTTTAGAACTCGATTTAATTAAATCGTCAGTAGAAGTTAATATGACTTGTATTGGAGAAATTACAGAAAAAAATAAGGAAAATATTTGTTTAAAGAGTGATGAAAAAAGTTTACAAGAAAGTATAAACTCTTTTCCGATAAATGGTTTTAAGCATTTCGTCTAGCAATAACACCCTCAGAAAGCGTTTTTAATGAATCTAAACTATCGTCCCAGTTAATACATGCATCGGTAATGCTTTGACCATAAGTAAGTTCTTTACCCTCAATAATATCTTGTCGACCTTCAACTAGATTACTTTCTACCATTGCACCCATGATATTTTGCTCATTGTTTGCAAGTTGTTCTTTAATAGAATTGGCAACAATTAACTGGTTCTTGTGTTTTTTGCTACTATTTGCATGGCTACAATCAATCATTAATTTAGTTTGAACCTTAGATGTGGTTAAGCTTTCAACAGCAGATTTAACAAATTTACTTTCATAGTTAGGACCATCATTTCCACCTCTTAATATGACATGGCAGTCTTCATTGCCAGTGGTTGAAAAAATAGCAGAATGACCCCTCTTGGTTAGAGACATAAATATATGTGGGTTATTTGCCGAGGAAATTGCATCAGTGGCGATTTTAAAACCACCATCAGTACCATTTTTAAAACCAATAGGGCATGAGATGCCAGAGGCTAGTTCACGGTGACCTTGGCTTTCTGTTGTTCTTGCACCAATTGCTCCCCAAGATATTAAATCGGCAATATATTGTGGTGAAATTAAATCTAAAAATTCAGTTGCGCACGGAATTCCTAAGTTATTAATATCAACTAATAAAGAACGAGATTCTCTTAAACCTTTATTAATCTCAAAAGAATTATCTAGGTTAGGGTCATTAATTAAACCTTTCCAACCGACTGTTGTTCTAGGTTTTTCAAAGTAAACTCGCATAACAATTAATAATTCATTTTTGTATTGCTCAATTAACGGTTTTAACTTTTTTGCATACTCTCTAGCCGCGATAGGGTCGTGGATGGAACAAGGCCCAATAACCACCAAAATACGATCGTCTTTATGGTTTAAAATATTTTTGATTGCTTGGCGTGCTTCGATAATTGTTTTACTAGCGATTTCTGTAATAGGAAATAGCTCATGTAACACCTCTGGCGCACTTACTTGAGTTGTTTTTTGAATTCTCAAATTGTCGGTCTCGTATAGCTTGTTCATGTCTTTCTCATGTTATGTTTTCGGTTAATTTTAACATAAGTTAGGGGGTTAAATTATCCCTTAATATGTTAAAATAAAGAGATATAAGATTAATTGTAAATGTTTTTGGGGAGAAAATATGGGTTGTAGATATATTGTTGAAGGTTATACAAATTCAGGTAGTAAGTTTCGTCCAAGTGACTGGATAGATAGAGTTGCGTCAATGATGGCGAGTTATGAAATTCAACGACTGGTTTATTCTGACTATTTACACCCTGAACTTTACCAAGGAAATAAATGTTTAATTGTTGATACTAGGTTAGAGCAAGAGAATAAAGGCATGTTTGACTATGTGATGGAATTTGTAAATTCTAATGACCTAAAATATACTGAGATTTGTGAAGTGATTGAAGCGGATTTAGGATCCTAATAAAGAAAATATAAAAAAGGCAGTGAAGTCTCCTAAAATAAGATCCCAGCAACCAATGTTACCATTCCTGCGATGGCTAAAAAAGGACCAAATGGTAAGCTAGTATTAATTGATTTAAGCTTTGTTATTGATAAAATAATCGCAATTATAATACTTGCAATAGAAGCAATTAAAATAATTTGTGGAATCGCCGCCAATCCAAACCAAGCTCCTAATGCGGCGAGTAGTTTAAAATCACCGAAGCCCATACCTTCTTTTCCTGTGGTAATTTTAAACGCATAATAAATAATCCATAGAAGCATATAGCCAACAACCGCACCTAAAATAGCCTCTTGAGGGTTCGTAAAATAGCCACCTAAGCTCGCTAGCAATCCTAACCACATAAGCGGTAGGCTAAGCTTATCTAAAATAAGTTGATGTTCTATATCAATAACGGAAAGAGTGATAATAAAATAAGTAAATATAATTGCCAGTAGTCCTGACATTGTTAAACCAAATACAGTGTATATATAAATCGTTAGAGACATGGTAACGAATTCAATAATGGGATAGCGAACGGAAAT
>CAYMAW010000137.1:0-3458 GCA_964388565.1 uncultured Piscirickettsiaceae bacterium
TAATGAATAAAGGGATTGACAAAGTATTTAGTGCCTTTTAAAGGTGCTTTTTTAGCGATTTTTGTGTTGTGGTGGTGCGTCTCTATCTTAGTGTTGATTTTCATTTGTGTTTAGGTTTCTTGAATTCCTTTAAGTTAATGAAATAAATGGTTATTTTGGTATTTGTCTTTATTGGTATTAACCTTGCTAGTTTCTTTTTAAATAAGAGTTTTAAAGATTTAATGAGAGTAGTAATGAAACAAAAATTAATATTAATTGGTTCTGGAATGGTCGGCGTTCGATTTTTAGATTGCTTGCTAAAAATTTCACCAGAACAATATGACATTTGTGTTTTTAATAAAGAGCCAAACGGGGGTTATAATCGCATTATGTTATCGCCTGTATTGGCTGGAGAGAAAAAATTAGCAGAAATTATGACCCATGAATCTAGTTGGTTTGAAGGGCAAAAAATACAGTTTTTAGATAGAACTGAAATTGTTGATATTGATAAAAGTAAGCAAACCGTTACTAGTGATAAAGGCGATTGTTATGCCTATGATAAATTAGTGATTGCAACGGGTTCTACGCCTTTTATTTTACCTGTTCCAGGTAGTGATCTTCCGAGTGTAGTGGCGTTTCGTGATATTTCTGATGTGGATTGCATGATTGAGGCGGCTAAAAACAAGAAAAAAGCCGTGGTGATTGGTGGTGGTTTACTTGGTTTAGAAGCCGCAAATGGGCTGATCAAGCGCGGAATGGATGTAACGGTGGTACATGCTTGTGATTTATTAATGGAAGTGCAAATGGACGGAGTTTCAGGTACTTTACTAAAAAATAGTTTAGAAGCAGGGGGAATGAAGTTTAAAATGCCCGTTTTTACCAGTGAAATAGTCGGTGAAGACGATGTGACGGGTATTAAGTTTGCAGATGGTAGTGAATTAGATACCGATTTAGTGGTGATGACCGTAGGGATTCGTCCTAACATTAGAATTGCAGACAAAATTACATTAGAAGTTAATCGGGCAATTATTGTTAATGACCAGCTTGAAACATCCGTTAAAAATATTTATGCGGTAGGGGAATGCACGGAACATAGAGGCAAAATCTATGGTTTAGTCGCACCTTTATATGAGCAAGCACAGGTATTGGCAGAAGTTTTGTCTGGTCAAAAATCTGCTTACGAAGGTAGTTTCACTTCTACAAAGTTAAAGGTAACAGGTGTTAGTTTATTTTCAGCTGGGGATTTTAATGATTCAGAGGAAACGGAGTCTTTAGTTTATCAAGACCTAGCAAACGATATTTATAGAAAAATAGTTTTAAAAAATAACAGAATTCAAGGGGGAGTGATGTTTGGGGATGTAACAGGATCTAACTGGGTATTTGATAATCTAGTTTCGCAAACAGATATGTCTGCTTATCGAAATACGATGCTTTTTGGTGATGGCTTTGAAGCGTCAAAAAAGGCAGGTTAATTGATGTTATCTGAGAGAAAAACAATCAATACAACCTGTCCTTATTGCGGTGTAGGCTGTGGAATGGAAATTTCACCAGGGGGGGGTAGGGGGTCAAATAAAGCCCCAAAAACCTTTGAAGTTAAAGTTATTGGCTCAAAAACACACCCTGCTAATTTTGGTAAATTATGCGTTAAAGGCTCTTCAGCGGGTGAAACCGTCAATTTTGATGATCGCATGCTTGAACCGCAAGTGAATGGAGAGGTAGTAAGTTGGGATAGTGCCTTGCAAACGGTTGCCGATAAATTTAGTAGCGTGATTGAAGAGCATGGTAGTGATGCCGTTGCCTTTTATGTTTCAGGGCAATTTTTAACTGAAGACTATTATGTTGCTAATAAATTAATCAAAGGATTTATGGGAAGTGCCAATATAGACACAAATTCTCGTTTGTGCATGGCATCTGCGGTGGTGGGTTATAAGCGAGCATTTGGTTCTGATACCGTTCCTTGTAGTTATGAGGACTTAGAACTAGCCGATTTAATTTTAATTACGGGGTCTAATACTGCTTGGGCTCATCCGATTGTTTATCAGCGAATCGTGGCAGAAAAACGCCGTCGTCCAGAGCTTAAAGTTGTGGTTATCGACCCTCGAAAAACGGCAACTTGTGATGTTGCAGATATACATTTAGCCTTAAAGCCTGGCACCGATGCGGTTTTATTTAATGGTTTACTAGCCTATTTATCAAACTCAACCGCATTAGATAAAACCTATGTTGAAAATTATACCGAAGGTTTTGATGAAGCTTTGAAAGAAGCACAAAAAAAACAAGGCAATTGGTTAAAGGTTGCGGAAGAATGTGAGCTGAATCCTGATGATTTAAAACAAGTCTTTGACTGGGCGGTTGATAAGGAAAAAATGGTTACGCTATATTCTCAAGGAGTGAACCAGTCTTCTTCAGGTGTTGATAAATCGAATGCGATTATTAATTGTCACCTAGCAACGGGGCGTGTTGGTAAAGAGGGCGCCGGGCCTTTTTCAATTACGGGGCAACCTAACGCAATGGGCGGACGAGAAGTAGGCGGACTAGCTAACCAACTTGCTGCACATATGGATTTTAGTCAACCTAAGCATATTGATTTGGTATCTCGATTTTGGCAAGCAACCGATATGGCAACCGAAAATGGATTAAAAGCCATTGATATGTTTAAGGCGGTAGGGCAAGGTAAAATTAAAGCCATTTGGATTATGAATACCAATCCTGTTGTCTCTATGCCTAACGCTGATGCAGTCAAACAAGCATTAATAGACTGCGAAATGGTAGTTGTTTCAGATTGTATGCAAAACACCGATACCACCGATGTTGCTGATGTGATTTTACCTGCTTTAACTTGGGGTGAAACGGATGGTTCAGTCACTAACTCAGACCGAACCGTTTCTCGTCAACGAAAATTTATGGACGGCCCACAAAACGCTAAAGCTGATTGGTGGATTTTGTGTGAAATGGCAAAAAAAATGGGCTTTAAAAACGGTTTTAATTATGAAAATACCGCCGATATTTTTAGGGAGCATGCCGCTCTATCAGGTTTTGAAAGTGCAGGTAAACGCGATTTTGATATTTCACTGTTACAAAATATTACCACTCAAGAATATGCAAAGCTAAAACCATTTCAATGGCCGTTAACAGCTAAAGTGCCTAATGGCACAAAGCGAATGTTTGCAGACAACAAGTTTTTTACTGCCACAGGTAAAGCAAATTTTATCGCCATTACGCCGCGTTTACCGATCCATTCAACCAATCAAAAATATCCATTAATCCTTAATACTGGACGCGTCAGAGACCAGTGGCACACCATGACGCGTACCGCCAAAACCGCAAAATTAATGGCACATAAAGATGAGGCTTATGTCAGCGTTCACCCAAAGGACGCTCAAAAATATCAACTTATTGATGGTGAATTAGCTAAATTAACCAGTCCCTTAGGTAACGATAAAATCGTTATTGTACGGGTAGAAATTACTGATACCACA
>CAYMAW010000138.1:0-3419 GCA_964388565.1 uncultured Piscirickettsiaceae bacterium
AAATGAAATGGTTTTGTCCAATGCTAAATGTGAGATTTCTTTTTTTGATGGATTAGTAATACTAAAAGATGAAAGTTTTTCTTTTGAAAATTTTAATAAGTTTTCAAGAAATTCAATTTTTATTTTCCTCTTAGGAGTTAACGAAAAAGCCTTACTAAACTCCTTTCGTGAAAAGTCCAACATATCCACAACTCTAGCTTTACTAACAAAGCCTTCTAACTCTTTAGGAATATTGACTATTTCATCAGAAAAGTTCTTTGCTATAAGCGTATTTATCTTACTCTCATCTAGTTTTTCTTTTGGGTTATAAAGTGACGTTTGAATATTACTTAGGTTCAATATTTGCTCTAGTGCTTCTGCCTCTTCATCTAGTTTTATGGTATTGCCTGAAGTGATGTATTTTATCCCCTCATCTCCTTTTCTTCCACTCCACTCATATCCTAAAAACTTCTTGTTTTTTACTCCATCTGATGGAGCTTTTACTATGAGTACCTCTTTTTTATTTAAATAAGCTAAACAAAAATAGTATAGCTTATCTTGCTCTATGGTTCTGACATAGTTTAAAAGCTCTTTCTCTTCTTTCTTCTCTTTTTCCTCTGTACTTAAAGCTTTGTAATATTTTTGTTTTTTACGGTGTTTTGTTTCGCTTAATTTCAAAAACTCTTGAGCATACTCGCTAAACATCTCTAGTTTAAACAGTGTTTTATTGTAGGTGTTTGTAAGAACTGTTTTGTAGAGTTCTAAATCTACCTCTATGTGTTGCGTATAGTGTTTGAGTAGATTGTTATCTTTAAACTGTTCATTTACAGATAAGTCGCCCTCAAACCATGAATTTACCATATACTCTAAATGTTTAGCCATGTTTGGATTGTCGGCTCTTCTTTGTAGAAAAAGTGTAACGGTGTTTGTCCCCGTTTTACCAAAAGTACCACTTCCAAACTCTGCAATGGCAATGATGTCAAAATATTTCAAGATAATCTCTCTTGTTTTTACATAGATATTACCTTTACTAGAACCTACTTTTTGGCTACCCTTTGATAGTATGGAGCTAGGCAAAATAATACCTGCTACCCCATCTTTTCTTAGTAGCTGTTTTGCTCTTTCAATGAAAAAACACTCAATGGCATTATTGGCTGAAAAGCTTTTCTCTTCGATGCTTTTGATGAGTTCATACTCATTACGCTCTTCTTCCTTGAGTGTCTCTAAAAAACCTTTTACACTATAAGGAGGATTGGCTACAAGAATGGAATAGTCACTATCTTTTACCTCATTTAGCTTTGAGAGAGCATCATGATAGATGATTTGAATATCATCTTGACCATACATAAAAGAGCTTACTTTTGCTACCTTTGAAAGTCTGTACTCTTTTTCTATACCTACAATGTTTTTATGAAACTTTTTATCAAAGTTATTAGCAACTTCATTTAAAAAGTGTCCAGACCCACAAGCGTAATCAATGGCTTTTGGATTGTCTTGATTTTTTTGAATCTCATCTAATGGTAAAGAGTTGATGATAAACTTTACTATGGGCATAGGGGTAAAAAACTGCCCCTCACTCTGTTTAACTCCTTGGTCTAAAAAACCTTCAAACATATCTCCTAAAAATTGATTATCTTCACTACCTGTTAATTTAATGTCTTGTAACATCTTTACTATTTGGAGCAACACTTCAAAATTTTTGTAAAATAACTCTTCATTATGCACATCTACAAAAGCAAAGTCATTGTTTGTAAAAAACTTTAACTCTTTAAAAAAGCCTTGAATAATCTCTTTTGTCATATTTGGCTTATCTTTAAAGACGGAAAAGGCATCATCTATTTGAGCGTTTTCAATATAAGTTATATCTTCACCTAAAAACTTTTTCATTCCTACTTTGTAGAGATGATTTAGCCTATCTTGCAAAGAAAAAGGGTCATCATAAGCTACCCCTTTCCAATAGAACTTTAACTCATCTGCATTATTTGACTCATCTACCACTTTACATAGAAATAGATTAACCAACTTATCAAAAGCATTTTCTCGACCTGAAACATTGTGCTGACGCATGATAGTAGCAAACTCATGATATTTACCTTGAATATCTTTGCTTGAAACAGTTTTTAAATCTTTTAGAGAGTATTTACTTTTCCCTATATCATAAGCTTTATTATCTTCAAAGAGTCCAATGGTTGCATAATCTTTTTTGTACGTGTCTCGCCAGGCATTAAAAATATCTTCTTTATTTTTAGTTTTTGCAATTTTGAAAGATATTAAATCCTGATTGTTTTCCAAATACTTTGCATTGTCATTTAAAGAGATTAACCTATATGGATATACTATCTCACCATCAACTAAAGATGAAGCATACATACATAAAAACTGTGTTTCTCTTTTGTTG
Source organism: uncultured Piscirickettsiaceae bacterium (assembly GCA_964388565.1). Lineage (GTDB taxonomy): Bacteria > Pseudomonadota > Gammaproteobacteria > Thiomicrospirales > Thiomicrospiraceae > Hydrogenovibrio. Next base: position 2,378 of record CAYMAW010000138.1, read on the forward strand.
GTAATGTATCTAAAGAGTTGGTCTCCATCTTGTAAAGTTTTATCCCAATGACTATTAAATGCTTTACCATAAGTTTTACATTCTATTATTAACAATACTTTGTCGGCATTATCTTTTACAATAATATCAGCACGACCACCACCATCTTCTTTTTTGATTTTTGAATATGTTTGTTCAAGCTCTATATGCTTAGGGTTGTACCCTTGATTTAATAATCTATGAACGCATTCAAAGACTACAAGATTTTCATTATCACTAAAATTACAAGTCTGTTTTTGACTAATTGTCAAACCATCTTTTACAGGATAAATCAACTCTTCTTTGTCAAAATCAACTTTAAGTTCTGTATTAAGCTCTTTAAACTTTTTACTATAAATTTCTTTGTTTTTTTTAAATTCTAAGACTTCTAATACTTTTTTAAAATTTTCTTTTTTTATCATATCACTACTTAAATTAAAATTTGTTATTGCTATTATAACGGCTTATTGTTTATTTAAAGATATTGTAGTTAGATAATTTGAGGAGAAAAAAAGACAAGCAAATGCTTGTCTCAAAACACTAAAGTAGACTTACTCTACCTCAGCATCAATAATGTCATCGTCATCTGCTTTTTTAGCAGCTGTCTCTTTCTCACCACCTTGCTCTTTGGCATAAGCAGCTTCTGCTAGTTTATGAGATTTTTCAGTCAATACTTTAACTTTTTCCTCAATCTGCTCTTTGGTTGCAGAGTCCTCTTTGAGTACCGCTTCAACATCAGCAATGGCTGTCTCAATACTTGCTTTTTCTGTAGCATCAAAGTTTTCACCAAGGTCGGTCAATGTCTTTTTGGTTTGGTGAACCAAAGCATCAGCTTGGTTTCTAGTCTCTACCAATGCTTTTTTCTTCTCATCTTCAGCTTTGTTTGCTTCGGCATCTTGCACCATTTTTTCAATCTCATCATCTGAAAGTCCTGACGAACCAGTGATTTTGATTTCCTGTGATTTACCTGTTCCTTTGTCTTGACCAGAAACAGTTAAGATACCATTGGCATCAATGTCAAATG
>CAYMAW010000139.1:0-3410 GCA_964388565.1 uncultured Piscirickettsiaceae bacterium
GGCCAACAATTCACATCTTACCGAAAATCCTACCATAGTAGAAACATTATTAAAGGCCATTGAAGAAGATAATTTCGACTATATAAAAGAAATTATTAATGGGCTAATAGATGAAGAAATCGCCGATATTCTTGAAAGTTTTCCACCCAGGGAAAGGCATCAAATCTGGCTAGAAATTAACCGAGAATTACAAGCGGAGGTTCTTTGCCACACCAATGACGAAGTAACCGCAAGCTTACTTGAACAACTTAATAATCAAGAGATAATAGAGTTAACAAAAAATCTAGAAACCGACGACATTGCAAATATCGCACAAGCAATACCCGAATCCGAACGAGATCAAGTTTTATGCAACCTAGATGACAATATTAGATCTGCAGTAGAAACCACTTTAAGCTACCCCGAAAACACTGCTGGCGGACTTATGAGTGCTGATTTCATCGCTATCCGCCCCGATGTAAATTTGAAAACCGTGTTAAGACTATTGCAAAAAATTGGTGATATTCCCAATTCTACTAACCATCTTTTTGTACAAGATAGAGAAGGATTTTATCAAGGAATCCTACCTATCACTAAACTTATTACCCGTGATGAAGAAAGATTAGTTTCTGATGTAATGGAAGAAAAACCGCCTATACAAGCTGGTACACATGAAAATAAAGTCGCTCATATATTTGAAAAATACGATCTAATCTCCGTTGCGGTCACCGACAAAAATAACCAGTTGTTAGGAAGAATTACCATTGATGATGTGGTGGATATTATCCGTGAAGAAGCAGAAAGAAGCCAAATGGCAAGTGCAGGGCTAAATGATGAAGAAGATTTATTTGCTCCACCTTTAAAATCCGCAAAAAGGCGTTCGTTTTGGTTAGGTATAAATCTATTAACCGCTATTTTTGCTTCGATCGTTATCGGGCTATTTGAAGCCACTATTCAACAAATCGTTGCTCTTGCCATTCTCATGCCAATTGTCGCAAGCATGGGCGGTATTGCAGGCACACAAACCGCTACAATCGTTATTAGAGCCTTAGCTACTGGGAAATTAAACTTTCAAAACTATCGACACCTTATTTTAAAAGAAACGGGGGTAGGATTATTCAATGGAATTCTCTGGTCAACCATAACTGGCATAGCTGTCTCGTTATTATTTGATGATAGTTCATTAGGTCTAATTTTTGGTTCTGCCATGCTAATCAACCTAATTGTGGCGGCAATAGCTGGTGCGTTAATCCCCCTACTACTCAATAAAATGCGAATAGATCCTGCCCTTGCCGCAGGATTAATACTAACCACAGTAACAGATACGATAGGTTTTTTTATCTTCTTAGGGCTAGCAACAATCGTTTTAACCTAACAATATTTTTACCTAATAGCCCAAAACCAAAAATCACCAGGGGCATGTCAAACTACCTGCCCCTGGTGATTTTTATAGCACATAAAAAAACGGCTAAAAAGCCGTTTTTTTAATTTAAAACCAAATTAGACTACTCTAATCCCCATGTAGAATTTGAATATAGAGTGCTATATGGAGATTAGGGTATTATAATTCTAAGAAACTTTTTAGTCTTTCCGCTCGACTAGGGTGCCTTAGTTTACGAAGTGCTTTGGCTTCTATTTGACGAATTCGCTCACGCGTTACATCAAACTGTTTACCAACTTCTTCTAAAGTGTGGTCGGTATTCATATTTAGACCAAATCGCATTCTCAACACTTTTGCTTCTCTTGGTGTAAGTGTCGCTAGCATGTCTTTTACGGTATTGCCCATGCCGTCTAAATCAGCCGTATCTTGTGGTGATAAAATATTATTGTCTTCGATAAAGTCACCTAAAGAAGAATCCTCATCATCACCTACTGGCGTTTCCATTGAGATAGGTTCTTTGGCAATTTTCATTACTTTACGAACTTTCTCTTCAGGCATTTCCATTTCTTCAGCTAGTTCTTCTGGTAAAGGCTCTCTACCAAATTTTTGCAGCAACTGGCGTTGAATTCTATTTAGCTTATTGATTGTTTCAATCATATGCACAGGGATACGGATTGTTCTAGCTTGGTCGGCAATCGAGCGAGTGATTGCTTGACGAATCCACCAAGTTGCATAGGTTGAAAATTTGTAACCACGGCGATATTCAAACTTTTCTACCGCTTTCATTAAGCCGATGTTCCCTTCTTGAATCAAGTCTAAGAACTGCAAGCCACGGTTGGTATATTTCTTAGCTATCGAAATAACCAAACGCAAATTCGCTTCAATCATTTGACGCTTAGCTATTTTCGCTTCTCGTTCGGCCTTACTTAAGGTTTTATAAAGATTTTTGAATTGCAGAATAGGCATTTTCTCTGCTTTTTCAATCATTGCTAAACGCTTTTGAGCGCGTCTAACAAAAGGTCTAACTTTTTCTAATTGTTCTGCTTTATCTGGAAACTGAGTAATCAAATCATCTAACATTTCAAAAGTTGTTTCTGAACCAATAAATGTTTTTAAGAATGCTGGTCTAGCTATGCCAACTTCGCGCATAACATGCTTAATTACGGTAGCTTCATGTTCTCTAATGCTATCAATTCTTGCTTTAACGCTTTTAATCATCTTGATGACAAAAACTGGCGACAACTTAATACCTTTTAAGTGTTCAACAACCGCATCGCGTTTTTCAATAGACTTTGGATCATCAAGCCCTAATTTTTCTTCTGATTTTAAGACCGCGTCATTTAATTTAGTTAGCTTTTTAAGAAATGTATCTAGCTCTACTTGATTAATACCGTCTTCTTTTTCTGGTTGCTCCATATCAGGAGACAAGTCTTCTAACGGAATATCAATTAGATCTCTTGCACGATAGAATCCCTGCATTAAATCAGCGGTTTTCCCTTCGCCATTTGCCATTCTTTCAAAACCATCAAGAAAGCTTATCGCAACTTTTGGATAACGATTGATTGCAGCTAGCGTATTGCGTAGGCCATATTCAACATTTTTAGCAATAGTGACTTCTTCTTTACGCGTTAACAGCTCTACAGAACCCATTTCACGCATATACATACGAACAGGATCGGTTGTTCGACCAAATTCAGAATCAACCTCTCCTAGTGCCGCAATTGCAGATTCCGCAGCCGCACCGTCAAAAACTTGCCCGTCGCCTGTAATCAATTCATCTTGATCAGGAGCAGAATCAAACATTTGAATCCCAAAATCTTTTAGGATAGTGATAATTTGCCCTAACTGATCTTCATCAATGTCATCAGGTAAAACATCGTTAATATCCGAAAAAGTTAGGTATCCTAAATCTTTCGCGCACTCTATTAAGTCTGTTAACTGTTGTTTTCTTTCGACTTTAGTCATATCTACCCCGATTTTTGGTAAGTTTTCTAGTACTTATTTTAAGGAGACACTTAACAACTGATTGAAATTCTGCGTGGACTTCTAG
>CAYMAW010000140.1:0-3368 GCA_964388565.1 uncultured Piscirickettsiaceae bacterium
GGTATTGCAGGGTGCTCATCTGCTTATTTTTTAAAACAAAAAGGTTTAAAAGTTTTGGTGCTTGACCGTGATGGCATTGCAAAGCGTGGTGGTTCAGCTGCTGCTGGGGCTTTTGTTTCTCCTAAAATTGGGAAAGGCTCAATACTTCAAACTTTGACGAATGAAGCTTTTGAATTTGCTAAAGATTTTTATCTTGAATTCTTTTCTGAACACTTTAAACAAACAGGAGTGATTCGTATTCCTAAAGATGAAGACGATGCTAAAGCTTTTGAGGAATATGAAAAATATGACAATTCACAGCGTCAATGGCTTGAGTTAAAGGCTTTGAAAAGCTTAGGTATTAAGAGAGCGAGAGAGAGCTTTTTGTTTGATGAAGCAGGAGTTTGTGATGCTCCTAAATTGTGTGAAGCTTTTTTAAAAGAAATTGACTATGTACAATATGAAGTAAAGTCTTTGGCTTATGATGAGGGTCTTTGGTCGTTGGGTAATTATAGGGCTTCTAAACTCATTTTGGCGACAGGTTATGAAAACAAATTTTTTGACATGCGTTACATGGGGGTTAAAGGAACTTGGGGAACACGTGGTGACTATGAAACTTCTTTAGATTTAAGTATTTCGATGCATAAAAAAATTTCTGTTTCGGCTAATCTTGATGGCATTGTAAAGATTGGGGCTACCCATGAAAAAGAGATTAAAACTTGTGTGGCTTGTGGTACTAAACCCCTAAAGGGTTTGTTTTCTATTGCGTCTGAGATGGTGGATACTTCAGATTTTAAACTCAAAGAGACCTTTTGTGGCATGAGGGCTGGGTCTAAAGACTATTTTCCTTTACTGGGTTCGGTCATTAATGTTAATGAGATGCTAAAACTTCAGCCAAAACTTCTGTGTGGAGAAAAGCTTAAGGATAAACCGAAATACATAGAGAATCTTTATGTTTGTAATGGTCTAGGAGGGCGTGGTTTTGTTTTCGCCCCACTTATGGGTAAAATGTTGGCCGAACATATTGTGGAGGGCAAACCCATAGACAAACGAGTGAACCCTGACCGACTTTTTTTAAAATGGTGTCGTAAATCAAAAGATTTGGAGAGATAGATGAGTTTAGAAGACAAACAACGTTGCATCATGAAAAAAATGCTAAAGTACCTTCAAATAGAGCTTTTTTCAAGAGGGTTTTAAGATTTTACATCATAAAGAGTTTATGAAAGACAATATTTGTGGTGAGCAAAGCATGAGGGTTTCACTGGTTGTTAGAAAGCTCTAAATTAAAGGATTTCAATCGACCCACGATGCAAAATCACTTTTTTTTTCTTCTCTAACTCTTTTAAGGTTCTCGAAATCACAACTCTGGCACTTCCTAGAGAGTTGGCTATCTCTTCATGTGTTATTTTAATATTTTTCTCTTCATGATTATGTAACCACTCTAAAAGACGAATATCTAATTTTTTAAATTTAATATCATTAATGAGTTTTGCCAAATCAGCCATACGAATGGTATAGAGTGAAAAGATATAGCGTTGATAAACAGGAGAAAGAGCAGAAAGTTTTTGAACGCTTTTTGAGTCGAGTAAGTAACCCTCAATGTCAGTAACTGTTTGGGCTGTGGCAATGGCATTGGTATTTGAAATACTAGAAGCTGTATTGACAATACATTGTTCTCCCCCTTTGAGGGTGTAGAGGTCAATACTCTCAATCCCCTCATCTTGAATGTACAAACGTACTTCACCTTTTGTGAGGAGTAGCACACTTTCACAAATATCCCCTTGATAAAAGAGGATGTTGTCTTTTGGAATAGCAATAGCTCTTGCATGTTCTTCCAAAAAAGAAAGTGCTTCTTTCTCTAAGGAATCTTCAAAAGAAAAATCTTGTAAATTAAGGGACATAGCCAACTCCATAAATCATATTTATTTATATGTTGGTATTTTAACACTAAAGTCTTAACTATCTATGTAGATGTTTTATTCAGTAACAAAAGATGGTGAAGCTAATTCTTTCCTATTTTTAAAATATAAAATAACAATATAATGGTTATAATCTTACATTAACTTAAAAAGGTAACTATATGGTTCAAACTCCGTATCCAGATAATTTTGATGAGCTAAAAGCAGAGCTAAGAGAAGCAGGTCTTTTAGAAAGAGTGCCTGTAAGAGGGCTGGTGGAAATGTTTGGTATTATTGTGGCACTCATCGTTGTTTATTCAACGCTTACAATGTGGAATCCTTATCTTTTGGCTTTAATGATGACCATTATTGCTACTCGTGCTGTTTTTGTGTCACATGATATTTTACATTTACAGTATTTTAAAAGTAAAAAATTATCTTTTAAACTTTCCTATCCATTTTCAGCCATTATTTTAAGTAACTCCTCGTCATGGTGGGATTATAAACACAATGTGAATCATCATACTTACTGTAATATTGTGGAAAAAGACGAAGACATTCGAGCGATGGATGGTGCATTTACAAATGAGGCAAACAGAGGTAAGAACCCCATATTGGCCAAATACAAACATTTCATCTTTTGGGGAGCAATGTTTTTTATGAACTACGCTTTTGTGGCTCAATCATACAACTTTGTCATCAAACGTAAACGATGGGGAGAGTTAGGGCTTATGCTTTTACATTGGCCAATTATTTGGGGAACAATGTTTTACCTTTTACCTTTTGGAGATGCTTTAACCGTTTATTTGGTACACAATATGTTAGCATCAGTTTGGTTGGCATTTGGGTTCATTACCAACCATTTAGGATGTGAAGTTTTTGATGAAGAACAAGCGAAAAACTTTTCATGGATGGAACTACAAATGAGAGGAAGTCGTTCGCTTTCTGGTGGATGGTTAACCCATTGGTTCTATGGAGGGCTAAATACTCAAATAGAGCATCATCTTTTTCCCAAAGCCCCAAGGTTCAATTTACTCAAAGTAAAAGAGATAACCCAAAACTTTGCTAAAAAGCATGACATTTTCTATTTTGAGACAACGCCTTTAGAATCTTATGTGCAGATAAATGAAGCCCTTAAGGCATATAAATAGCTTCTGATTGTACAGGGTTTGAAGTAATATTCATGGACTTCACACTCTGGGCAATCAAATGAATAGCCACCCCATAAGAAGTAGAATTATTATACTTTGTTAAAACCCTAAAGTTATTTCCTGCCATCCAAATGTCATCGTGTGTGGTGTTTTTGTTTTTAAGTAAATAAGCTTTGCTCTCATTAAAAGGTTCAGTAGGCTTAATGCCTTTTTTTCGTAAATAACTCACAGAATATTTTTTCTTATGTGAAGTTTTAAGCTTTTTGAAACGTGTGCCAGAAAAGTTTGTGGGAACAGCAACCACAGCCCCTTTGACCCAACCTTTTTTATTCATAAACTT
>CAYMAW010000141.1:0-3367 GCA_964388565.1 uncultured Piscirickettsiaceae bacterium
ACATTTTTTCTCAGTAAAATTCTAATCGCGGTTATTAAGTGTTTCCTAAAAGAAACTAAGTTTCTGAACCATTTATTAGTTTTTGAATATTAGATTTATGTCGCCAAAATAACATGATGGTCATCAGTACCGTTAAATATACCCAACTCATTTCACCACTTAAAAAATAGATATAAATTGGGGCAAGTGCTGTGGCAACTAGTGCAGATGCGGAGGAAACTTTTAATACTTTTGCTACAAACAGCCATGTGCCGATTACGGCTAGACCAATCGGTAATGATAAGCCAACCATTACGCCCATCATGGTGGCGACACCCTTGCCACCTTTAAACCCAAAAAACACGGGGTACAAATGCCCGATAAAGGCGGCAAAACCGACTAAAAATATTGCGACTGGCGAGAAGGACATTAAGCTGACAAATAAAACGGGCAAAAATCCTTTTAGGCTGTCCCCTGCTAAAGTAATGGCGGCAGGTTTATTGCCGTAGAGTCTGTTTACATTGGTTGCACCTGGGTTGCCTGAACCTTCTTTTCTTGGGTCGTCAAAGCCCATGAGTTTGCAGACGATAATGGCTGATGAGATTGAGCCAATAAAGTAGGCACTGATGATTGTTATAATTTCTATCCAAGCCATAATGCTTTCCAGTTTTTTATTTAGAGGGATATTCTAATCTGTTTGTGGGATAATTTTACAAAATTTATGGGAAGACTTACACAATGAACAAAGATTTAATCTTTATTAGTGAGCTAAAAGTCGATGCTATTATTGGCATTTATGATTGGGAACGCGAAAATACGCAACCACTTATTTTTGATGTTGAAATGGAAACGGATATTAAAAAGTCGGCTGGTTCTGATTCTATTGATGATACGGTTTGTTATAAAACTGTGTCTGATGAGATTATTGCGTTGACCTTGCAAAATAAGTTTGAGTTGGTAGAAAGTTTGGCAGAAGATATTTGCCAGTCTATTTTAAAAAACCATGCAGGCGTATCGGCAATAAAATTAACGGTTAGTAAACCAAATGCCGTTGAGCAGACTAAAACAGTCGGCATTACTATTTTTAGAGGGCGTAAAGGATAAACTGAATAACCGCGATTAGAATTTTAATCAGTTGTTAAGTGTCTCCTTAAGTTCTTCCTAAAGACTGGTTCTTTACTTTATTTGCCATCTTGCGAATAATAGGAATAGCATTTTCCATATTAATAACGGCTTGGCTTTCTGTAATGCTCGCCATTTCGTTAAAGTCCAGTTGAAACTGTTTGCCATTTTGTCTGGATAGATTTCGTATTATTTTTTCAAACATGCTATTACCGTCTGCTAACCTTGCAATGGTAACAAGTTGTTCGGTTGTTAGAGCAATCGCAAATTCTTGCACAACTCTATCATTTGATAAAACCAGTTTGTCGGCTAATTTTCGATAGGCGACTAGCTTGCGAGTTAAGTTTTCATTGTCTAGATCTGATGATTGATTTAAACGAACTGAAATAATTTCTTTTAATCTAAGTATGGCTGTTTCGGGTAACTGAAAGGTAATAAAATCTATTGATAGTTGATAATCGCCTTTTTCATTTCGTTTTGAATGTATTTTCATCCCAATACCTTAAATAAATTTTTGTTCTTTGTTAACAATTTCAATTTTTGCGGTGGCTTCTAGTTTAAACATGCTTTCTACAATATGCTTAATCGCTTCAATCGCTTCATCTTCATCAGGCGTAGAGGATGTTTCCATATCTGCCTGTAATTGTTTCGACAAAATTCTGCCTGTGTTCTTTAAAATTTTGCTTTTTAATTTTTCTGAATCTAAGACTTGCATCAATTTTAATAAGTCTTGGCTATCAATATCACGCAAAAATAATTGCATGTGTGCATCGCTTAATTCCATAATTTTTTCGGCTAGCTTAGTTAGCCCAGCTAAAACGGAACTTTCTTGCCCTGTATTTAACGAGAGCAAATGATCTAAATTGGTGTATAAAAGCTCAATAGAATAACGATCAAGATGCACAAAAGCACTATCTATATGCAGTTGCCATTCATTTGCGTGTAGTTTTTTTATACCCAATTTCATACTATAACCATATTTTTATTTTCATCCAAAAAGTTCAAAGCAAAATTGTAACCAAAAACAAAATTTAATTTTGTGATTTGAGATTATAATGTAATTAATATGATAGAAAAAAATAAACTCCCAACACCTTCTAAAACAGCGATAACTCATAGCGAACAGTTGTTAGATAAAATTCGCTACGATATTCTCCCTGAAACTAGTCTTAGCTTTGCTGAATTTATGCAAAAAGCACTCTATACCCCTGCCCTTGGTTATTATTCTAATGCGTTACCTAAGATTGGTGAAAAAGGCGATTTTATTACCGCACCCGAAATATCGCCGTTATTTTCTAAGTGTATTGCAAGGCAAGCTAGCCAAGTATTAGCAACATTAAGCACTCCCAATATCATCGAATTTGGTGCAGGGCGTGGACTAATGGCAAAGGAAATTTTATTAGAGTTAACGGCTCTTAACCAACCCTTTGAAAATTATTATATTGTCGAACTTAGTTCTGAATTAAAACAAGTTCAAAAACAGACATTTTCTTCTTTGCCTAATGAAATAAAAGATAAGGTTATATGGCTAAATGAACTGCCTAGCGAGGCTATTTCAGCCGTTGTATTGGCGAATGAGGTCTTAGATGCGATGCCTGTTGAACGCTTAAAGTTTGAACCGAAGACGACCTCACAAGCTTATGTTAATTTCAATGAAAACAATGAACTAAGTTGGTCTTTTAAACCAATTAGTAACCCAATATTGCAAGAAAAATCAAATGAAATTCTTAATTATATTGGTACTCCAAGCCCAGACGGTTACGAAACAGAAGTTAATCTTAACCTTGAGCCTTGGATAAAAAGTATTGCAAATTTTTTAAGTGATGGACTGGTGTTAATTATTGATTATGGTTATAGCCGTACAGAATATTATCAGCCTGCAAGAGTGATGGGAACCTTACGATGTCATTATCAACACCTTGCCCATAGCGACCCGTTTTTTTACCCTAGCTTGCAAGATTTAACTGCCCATGTTGATTTTACGGCGGTTGCCGAAGCTGGTTTTAGTGCAGGGTTAGACATTGATGGATTTACTACCCAAGCCCATTTTTTAATGGCAAGTGGTTTGTTGGAGATGGCTAACGAGTTTGAACATGATTCGCCCGATTCTATCAAAACAGCCCAACAAATCAAAACCCTAACGATGCCAAATGAAATGGGCGAAACATTTAAGGTTATTGCGATGACAAAAAATATAGAATACCCTTTAATGGGCTTTCAAATGCACGATTTACTACATACCCTTTAACTATTCAGGAACGGCACA
>CAYMAW010000142.1:0-3362 GCA_964388565.1 uncultured Piscirickettsiaceae bacterium
TGTTATTCAACTTTTAAATCTTATCTATAATTGGCAAGGTCTATATCTTGGTATTATAAAATTTTTTCTAGTCATTATTATTACTTTTTTTCTTATCCAAACTCTAAAATTATTTAATTTATATTATTTTTTATATAAAAAATAATATTTAATAAATTATTAAGTATTATCATATATTAAACTTTATATAATAACAATATTAAATATAAAGGAACTAATTATGATTAGAAAAATTTTAATAGCGTGTTTGCTTTTTGTAAATTTTTTACAAGCAGCTACCATAGATACTACTAAAGCTATCTATACCCCCGATGAACCTATTGTCATCAATTTTGCTGAAATGACTGCTAAAAACAAAGACTGGATAGGTATCTATCCTGCTGGTAGCTCTAACGCTTGGGGTAATGTTATCTTATGGCAATGGACTGAAGATGTAACCAATGGTAATCTTAATTTTAATGCTTTGCCTGTTGGAAATTATGAAGTACGCTCTTTCTACAATAACTCTTTTACAACTGTAGCTATAAAAGCATTTACCGTAGCTGTTGCACAAGATAATGCAGCAATTACAACGACAAAAGATGTTTATGCTCCGAATGAAGAAGTTCAAGTGAATTTTACAGGTATGGCTGCTAAAAATAGAGACTGGGTAGGTATCTATCCTGCCGGTAGCACTAATGCTTGGGGTAATGTTATTGACTGGAAATGGACAGGTGACACAAGCAATGGTAACTTAACGTTTGATGCTATGCCTGTTGGTGACTATGTCGTACGTTCTTTTTATAATAACTCATTTACACTTGTAGCGAGTAAAGAGTTTGCTATTGAAGCAAATGATGCCGTAGCAACACTTACTGCAACTAAAGCAGTTTATAATATAAATGATGATGTTCGTATCAATTTTGCAAACATTAATGGTTCAACTAGAGATTGGTTAGCTATCTATCCTGCTGGTAGCTCTAATGCTTGGGGTAATGTAATTGAGTGGAAATGGAATGCAGATGGAGTAACAGAAGGACAAGCTAACTTTGGGAAACTTCCAGATGGTAACTATGAAGCCAGAGTTTTTTATAACAATACTTTCCATTTAGAAGCTCGTGTAGCATTTAAAGTAGTAGATAATGCTCCACTAACCACGCTCTATGAAGATGCTGAAGGTGGATTTGATCAAGCATGGTTTGCAGGAAATCAAAATGCCCGTCCTACGATCATTAATCAAGGAGCAGGAAGTGCTCACTCTGTTCGTGTTCCAAGAACTGGTGGAGGTTTTTCATTTAACAAGCCTCCTAAAAAAATGAAATATTTAATTCTTGACACAAGAGTAGGAACAGCATCACATGTTGGTAACTTTGGTGTTAAAGTTAAAACAACCCATGGTACAAGAAGAATTTTATTCTCATCTTACCTAAATCACCCAGGAAATGATTTTAGTGGAAATGCAATTCCAACACCACCATTTATATCTCATGATGGATATATTCATAATCACCCTGGTCCAACAGATTACTACTTAGATACAAGAAATGGAAACTTCATTCACTATAAAATTAACATTGAAGAGAAACTGCATATACTTGAACCAGATAATGAACTATTAGAAATAATATATTTTAGTTCAGCAGGTGGAGACTTTGACAATATTAAATTATCTTCACATTAAAAGTATAAAATAGAGAAAAATTACATATTTTTCTCTATCTCCGTATTCTTCCATCCTAATTTAAGTTTTATAATATTTTTTTTTGTTTATAATTATGCTAAAATAAACAAAAGGAAATATATTATGATTAAAAAAATTATAATAACATGTCTGTTGCTTGTAAATATATTGTATGCAGCAGCCATTAACACGAGCAAACCACAATACGCTCCCAATGAGCATATCTCTGTAAACTTTACAGGTATGACTGCTAAAAATAGAGACTGGGTAGGTATCTATCCTGCTGGTAGCTCTAACGCTTGGGGTAATGTTATCTTATGGCAATGGACTGAAGATGTAACCAATGGTAATCTTAATTTTAATGCTTTGCCTGTTGGAAATTATGAAGTACGCTCTTTCTACAATAACTCTTTTACAACTGTAGCTATAAAAGCATTTACCGTAGCTGTTGCACAAGATAATGCAGCAATTACAACGACAAAAGATGTTTATGCTCCGAATGAAGAAGTTCAAGTGAATTTTACAGGTATGGCTGCTAAAAATAGAGACTGGGTAGGTATCTATCCTGCCGGTAGCACTAATGCTTGGGGTAATGTTATTGACTGGAAATGGACAGGTGACACAAGCAATGGTAACTTAACGTTTGATGCTATGCCTGTTGGTGACTATGTCGTACGTTCTTTTTATAATAACTCATTTACACTTGTAGCGAGTAAAGAGTTTGCTATTGAAGCAAATGATGCCGTAGCAACACTTACTGCAACTAAAGCAGTTTATAATATAAATGATGATGTTCGTATCAATTTTGCAAACATTAATGGTTCAACTAGAGATTGGTTAGCTATCTATCCTGCTGGTAGCTCTAATGCTTGGGGTAATGTAATTGAGTGGAAATGGAATGCAGATGGAGTAACAGAAGGACAAGCTAACTTTGGGAAACTTCCAGATGGTAACTATGAAGCCAGAGTTTTTTATAACAATACTTTCCATTTAGAAGCTCGTGTAGCATTTAAAGTAGTAGATAATGCTCCACTAACCACGCTCTATGAAGATGCTGAAGGTGGATTTGATCAAGCATGGTTTGCAGGAAATCAAAATGCCCGTCCTACGATCATTAATCAAGGAGCAGGAAGTGCTCACTCTGTTCGTGTTCCAAGAACTGGTGGAGGTTTTTCATTTAACAAGCCTCCTAAAAAAATGAAATATTTAATTCTTGACACAAGAGTAGGAACAGCATCACATGTTGGTAACTTTGGTGTTAAAGTTAAAACAACCCATGGTACAAGAAGAATTTTATTCTCATCTTACCTAAATCACCCAGGAAATGATTTTAGTGGAAATGCAATTCCAACACCACCATTTATATCTCATGATGGATATATTCATAATCACCCTGGTCCAACAGATTACTACTTAGATACAAGAAATGGAAACTTCATTCACTATAAAATTAACATTGAAGAGAAACTTCATATGCTTGAGCCAGATAATGAATTACTTAGTATCACACTCTTTACCTCAGCGGGTGGAGACTTTGATAATATCAAATTATCTTCTCATTAATTAACACAAATTGAAAAGAGGAGTAATCCCTCTTTTCAACTTTCTCTTATATTCAAACTATCATTAAATAATTAATATTTCCCTCTCCTATAAAATATAATAATTTTATTTTATATTATTTATAATTTCGTCACAATAT
>CAYMAW010000143.1:0-3275 GCA_964388565.1 uncultured Piscirickettsiaceae bacterium
TTATGGTAACTTTGCTCGCCCCTCGCGACGATAGGTTAGGAACTCCGCCAGGCCTGGAAGGGAGCAACGGTACTTTCTGATTCGTGCGCCGAGATTAGGCGGGTTAAGTTGCCACCATTTTCTTATATTATCTTTGATTTATATTTTCTGAATCAGAACTTCTCTTTTTATAAAAATAGCTAATTTTGTAGGGATCTTTGTTTTTAGAATCGTTCATGGCGGTTATGTCTTCAAGTAATCCTGGAAATAGTAGTTCATATATTTGTGATATTTTTTCGATATCTGTTTCTTTTACTGGTACTTCTATCATTAGTAGTTTGGAGCATGAAAATACTGTAATATCCATTGATTCTAATGCCATTTTATCGGCTTCAAAGTCATATAGGTCTTCATAGTGGTCCTTTATAATCCAGCTCATGATATTTCCTGTTTAATTGGTTTGGTTGTTTTCTTCTTCGTTATATTCTTTATTATGTTCAGGGGTTGTTTCTGGATATTTTAACTGCCAAAGTTTTATGAACTTTTCATGTTCTAATTTTTTTTGTAGGAGTTGGATTGAGATTTTATACTGTTCGACATAAATAAAGTTTTTCTTGCGGGTGCTTTGCCATAAATGTCTGAATTTTACAGGTAGGAAGTCTTTAAAATGATGAATTAGCCCTTGCTCTCCTTCAATATCGCCAATCGTTTTCATGATATTTTGTCTTGCTTGTTTTCTGTATTGTTGTTCATATCCGTCAATTATTTTAGCGATGAAAAAAACGATTAAGGCAGATATAATGAAGCTAATGATAAAGTTGTCAGCTATAAATAATCCTAGCAAGGTGAATGTAACTAGCACTAAAGCACTTAATGGCATGGTTAAAATGAATATCCAATTTGATTTCTCTTTTAATTCTTCTGTTTTTGCAGGGATGTCAAATATGTTGAGTTCTATGTTAGATAGTCTTTCTAGCATTTCTTCTGCGGTATGAAGTTGATTTGTCATTATTCTTTACAATTTTGTGTAGTGCGTTGTTGGGTTTCAATGCAATAGGCGGTTAATTGACCACCCCAAAGGCAGCCTGTATCTGTTGTATGGATATTGTAAGCATCAATTACGCCAAGGGTTGACCAGTGACCAAAATAAATTTCATAGTTAATTGATTTTCTGTTTTTCCAAATAAACCAAGGTTTTAATTCTGCTTTTTTGGGTGTTTTGTCTGGGTGCTTTTTTAAGTCGAAATCTAATTTGCCATTTTTATCACAATAACGCATTCTTGCACAGGCATTAACGGTGTAACGAATTTTTTGCCAGTCGGTATGTTTTGTTGACCAGTTGTCAGGTGAATTACCAAAAAAGTGTTTAGTGACTCTTTTTTTCCAACCTTTTGCTTGTAGAATATTTTCTACTTTTCTGGCTTTTTTAAGTGCTTTTTTGATAGTCCATTGTGGTGGGATTCCTGCATGGACGATTGCTATTTTTTGTTTTTTATTGGTAATAATTAATGGTCTGTTTCGTAACCAATTAATCATTTTTTTGGCTTTTTTATGTTCTAAAATAGGCTTTAATGTATCGGTTTTATCTTGAAATCTTTTTAATCCTGCGTAGGCGGCAAGCAGGTGAAACTCATGGTTTCCTAAGACCATTTCTGCAGAATCTCCTAATGACATTATAAACTTTAAGGTTTTTAGTGAGTCAGGTCCACGATTAAGAATATCTCCGACAAACCAAAGTAAATCTTTTTTTGGATTGAATTTTATTTTTTTGAGTAGCTTTTGCAAAGAATTATAGCAACCATGTACATCACCGATAATATAGGTTGCCATGTTAGTTTTCTTCCAAGCTGAATAACGCATCAGAGAGTTTTACAAAGGCTTCAACATTTAGTCTTTCTGCACGAATACTAGGCTCTATGCCTATATTTTCAATTTGTTCAGAATTAAGCATTCCTTTTAAATTGTTGCGTAGAGTTTTTCTTTTTTGAGAAAATGATTGTTTAACGAGTTTTGCAAAAGTTTCGTCACATTTTGCTTTAAACGGTTTTTGTTTGTAAGGAATTAAACGCACAATTGCAGAGGTCACTTTTGGCGGTGGGGTGAAGTTATCAGGTGCGACATCAAATAAGGACTCTACATCACAGGAATATTGCATCATTACACTTAAACGCCCATAACTTTTTAGCCCGGTTGGTGAGGTAATTCTATCAACCACTTCTTTTTGTAACATAAAGTGCATGTCATGAATATTATCTGCAAAAGTAAGTAGGTGAAACATTAATGGGCTAGAAATGTTGTAGGGGAGGTTTCCTACAATACGCAAGATTTTTTCTTGTTCATTGCTATCCATTAGTGTGGAATAATCAAATGTAAGCGCATCGGTATGATGTAGATTAAAAGCGGGGTAGTCGCTAAATCGTTCTGTTAAGGGTCTAATTAGGTCATTATCTATTTCAATAATATCTAGTTTTTTAACGATTTCTAGCAGGGGTTTCGTTAGGGCGGCTTCACCTGGCCCTATTTCAATTAGGTGTTGCTCGGCTCTTGGGCGAATGGAGGCAATAATTTGGTCAATAATTCGTTGATTATTTAAAAAATTTTGTCCAAATCGTTTTTTGTGTTTATGTTGTTTCAATGTGTAATCTCTAAAAAACTAATATTTGCTTATTCTATCATCTTGATATTATCGTGACGGGTAAGATTTTAACTAAGAGCTTGCTTAATCGGATTAATATAAATTATATTTATTTTACAAAACAACTTAAATTTAATATAATTATAAAGTATATTAATAATGGTTATTGTTTTAAAATGAGGGGTTGTAGTGGGGGAAGTTAATATAATTATTTCTGAAGAAAAATTGGTGCATTTAATGGAGTTAGGTGTGCTATCTGGTTCAGAGATAAGTTCTGAAGATTTTGTTGTTAAGCAACTTGTTCAGTCAATGTGTTTAAAACAGTGTAGTAGTAAACTTTGCGCCCATTGTGCTTTTTCTGATGTTTGCGGAAAGCATGTACAGGGTAAACAAATGACTTATATCTCCCCTAATATTTATTAGATATAATCAGATACCCCCCCCCTGGCGTTTTTTAGTCTGTGGGGAAAAAATGCCAGGGGGGGTAGTTTTGTTAATGTTTTTTCTTAATCTAGTATTTCTTTATTTACACTGACATTTAAATTATGTAGGTTGCCGTCTTTTATATCGTAAATAAACCCGTGAATAGAAAGCTTTTGTCCTTTTTGACCGTGCGACAAGAAGCATGTACTACCGAGTTTACGAAAATAAAACCGCCAAC
>CAYMAW010000144.1:0-3259 GCA_964388565.1 uncultured Piscirickettsiaceae bacterium
GGTTCGATATTTTTAACAATAGTAGGTTTATTCAACAACATACTACAGATAGAGGATAGTTCTTTATTTAAGTCATGGCGAGAGATAATTAAATCTATTGCCCCGTGCTCTAATAAAAACTCTGATCGTTGAAATCCTTCAGGTAATTTTTCACGAACAGTTTGCTCAATTACACGAGGTCCGGCAAACCCAATTAAGGCTTCTGGTTCAGCGACAATTATATCGCCTAACATTGCAAAACTAGCGGAAACTCCACCCATTGTAGGGTCGGTTAAAACAGAAATAAAAGGTAAACCTTTTGCTCTTAAACGCCCTAATGCGGCACTAGTTTTAGCCATTTGCATTAATGAGAACAGGGCTTCTTGCATTCTCGCACCACCAGAGGCTGAAAAAACAATTAATGGAATCTTCTTTGTAATCGCTTCATTTACTGCACGGACAAATTTTTCTCCCATTACTGACCCCATGGATCCACCCATAAATTTAAAATCAAATGCACCAGCTACGATATCAAGACCATCTATTTTTCCTAACATAGTAATAAAGTTATCATTTTCACCCGTTGCTTTTTGTGCCTGTGCCAAACGAGACTTATATGTTTTTAAATCTTTAAATTTTAAACGGTCCACTGGAGCAATACTATCAAAAATATCAACACCAGAATCTTTGTCTAAAAATGCCATTAATCTATCCCTACCACCTAGACGCATGTGATGATCACACTTTGGGCAAACTTCTTTATTACGCGTTACTTCAGAGCGATATAAAGTATTTTCACACTTTACACATTTTATCCATAGCCCTTCTGGAACAGTTGATTTTCTATCTGTAACCTGTTTAATATTTGGTAATATTTTCTCAAACCAGCTCATCTAACTCTCCTTGCCTGTATTGCACTTTTGAATGCTTGCATTTTACTTGAAATTGCTTGCTCTATGGCATCTTTTCCTGCCAATTCATTATCTTCAATTAATTGCACTAACGCTGAACCGACAATAATTCCATCCCCTACTTGAGACATTTTTTTAGCCGTTTCTGCATTTTTAATACCGAAACCGATTCCGATAGGTAAATTTAACTTTTCTTTTAGGTGATTTACTCTTTGAAAAACCTCTTCAAAGTCCAAATCTTTTGAACCCGTTACGCCCTTTAAAGAAACATAATAAACAAAACCACTACCTTGTCTATTGACTTCATCCAAACGATAATCTGGTGTCGTTGGAGCGACCAAAAAGATTCTATCTAAACCATGTTCTTTTAATGCTTCCAAATATCCTTTAGTTTCTTCAGGTGGTATATCAACCGTCAAAACGCCATCAACACCCGCTTGCATTGCTTCTTCGGCAAAATTCACATACCCCTTTACTTCAATAGGATTTAAATACCCCATCAAGACGATAGGCGTTGATGAATTTGTTTCTCTGAACTTTTTTACCATTGCCAAGACATTTGTTAAACTAACATTGTGAATTAATGCCCTTTCAACTGCCTTTTGAATAACAGGTCCATCTGCCATTGGATCTGAAAAAGGAACACCCAACTCAACAATATCCGCTCCATTTTCAACTAGCGTATGCATTAAGCCTACTGTCAGATCAGGATGAGGGTCGCCTGCTGTTATATAAGGAATAAGTGCCGTTTTACCGTTTTCTTTTAATGCTAATAATGTACTTTCTATTCTACTCAAAATTCAAATCCTTCTATTTTAGCAACCGTATCCATATCTTTATCTCCACGACCTGATAAATTTACAATAATAGTTTGGTCTTTACGCATTGTTGGGGCTAATTTAGTTGCATAAGCAATCGCGTGGCTTGACTCTAGTGCAGGAATAATACCTTCATACTTCGTTAAATCTCTAAATCCTTGCATCGCTTCATCATCAGTAATGCCAACATAATCAACACGACCAATATCTTTAAGCCAACAATGTTCAGGCCCAACACCAGGGTAATCTAAACCTGCTGAGATAGAATGAGTCCCTTGAATTTGCCCATTTTCATCTTGCATCAAATATACTCGATTACCATGTAAAACTCCTGGCGTTCCTTTACACAAAGGTGCGGCGTGTTGCCCTGTTTCAAGTCCTTTCCCTGCAGGTTCAACACCAAATATTTTTACCGATTCGTCTGATAAAAACTCATGAAACAACCCTATAGCATTTGATCCACCCCCTACACAGGCAATTAATGCATCAGGCAAATCCCCTTCGTGCTCTTGCATTTGTTTTTTAGATTCTCTGCCAATAATAGTTTGAAAATCACGAACCATAGCAGGGTATGGGTGCGGTCCTGCGACGGTACCAATAATATAAAAAGTATTATCTACATTGGTTACCCAATCACGCATTGCTTCGTTCAAGGCATCTTTTAAAGTTTTAGTTCCTGATTCAACAGGAACGACTGTTGCACCTAACATTTTCATGCGTGCCACATTAGGGGCTTGACGAATAACATCCACTGCACCCATATAAACCACGCACTCTAAGCCAAGTCTTGCCGCAACCGTTGCACTAGCAACGCCATGTTGCCCTGCTCCAGTTTCAGCAATAACTCTAGTTTTACCTAGGCGTTTGGCAAGTAAAGCCTGCCCTATCGTATTATTTATTTTATGGGCACCGGTATGATTTAAATCTTCTCTTTTTAAATAAATTTTTGCGCCACCTAAAGAATCTGACCAGCGTTTTGCATAATACAATGGCGAAGGACGACCTACATAGTTTTTTAAGTCATCATTTAATTCTTGCAAAAATTCTGGTGTATTTTTAACTGAATTATACTGTTCATTCAATTCATCAAGAGCGGCCATTAAGGTTTCTGGTGCAAACTTGCCACCATAAATACCAAAATGCCCGTTTTTATCAGGGAATTTTGCATAATCTATTTTATTGGTTTGATTCATTTATTTACCGCTTTTATAAAATTATTTATTTTTAAAGGTGATTTAATACCTGCTTTAGATTCAACTCCGCCACTCACATCAACCGCCCATGGCTTCACTATCTTAATCGCCTCTACTACATTCGTTTCATCTAATCCCCCTGCCAAAATAATAGAGGTTTTTTTGATGTTTTGCTGTGCCTGCTCATTTAATAATTGCCAATTGAATACCTTACCTGTTCCACCAGCAACACCTTTTACAAAAGTATCAAATAATATAGCTTGTGCTGAGGAGTAATCACGAAAGACTTTTTTTAAATTGGTTGCTTCTGTTATTCGAATCGCTTTAATGTAAGGTCTTGAAAATTGATTACAAAATT
>CAYMAW010000145.1:0-3233 GCA_964388565.1 uncultured Piscirickettsiaceae bacterium
GTATTTTTGATAAAGAGGATAATGAAGTTTTAATATTAACTGACAAAAGAACTCGAAACGAATCTGAAAATGCTAATTGGTTAACTGCAATTCAACAGCTCAAATGATTTCACTTTACATCATCAAATAAATTTTCTGCTCCAATTAATGGCAACAACCGCATTAAAACATTTTTCAGTACAGAGTTTTCTGCTTGAACAATAAACTTTGCTTTTCTATCTTTCCAAGAAAGTGTTTGAATTAAGCTTGATGCGACAACTGATGGCTTTGAAAGATTATTGATAATAACTTCAGTTTTTCCACCACGAATACTGGTGCTAATAGGGCAACAAATTAGTAAGCCTGTTTTTCTGTTATATTCTTGACTGCTCAACACTAGTGCAGGACGATATTTACCTATTTCTTTGCCCTTAATTGGCTCAAAGTCAAGCCAAACAACATCACCTCTAGACGGAATATAAATTATGTCCCAAAAAGGTATATGAAAACATAATCATAAATTACGGTTTGATTAATTGTTCGTCGAACTGTAAAAAATTATAACTCTTTCTTACTAAACTCCCAGGCTTGATGGATTTTTTGATTGCGTTTAAAGTCTTGGGGCATTGTTTTTTGGGTGATATTTTCTACTATGTAATTATCTTCAAACTGACTCGAATCTAACTTAAACTTGCGTAAATTAGTTGAAAAAACTAACTTGCCATTATTTGCCAATAACGATAAAGCTTTAAAAATTAAATCAACATAATCTCGTTGTATATCTAGCGTGCCGTCCATGCGTTTTGAGGTAGAAAAAGACGGTGGGTCTAAAAATATGACATCATATTTAGTTGCACCTGCCGCGGTTGATTCTGTTTCTAACCATTCTATTACATTTTCTTGTTTTAACCTGTGCTTGGCTTCATCAATATTATTGTTCATGAAGTTATGTTTTGCCCAGTAAAGATAGGTTTTGGACATATCTAAACTTAGACTTGATTTACAACCTTGGTTAACGGCTTGTGCCGTTGCTGTGGCTGTGTAACAAAATAGGTTTAATAGGCTTTTACCACTGCTTAATGTTGCCACTAGTTGACGAACTTCTCGGTGATCTAAAAATAATCCTGTATCTAGGTAATCGGTAAAATTAACCCTTAACCTTGTTTGATTTTCTTCAATTGTGAAGTAATTTTTTTTCTCGTCTAGTTGTTCATACTGATCGTTACCGCGTTGTTTTGAACGCACTTTAAAAACTATTCTATCTGCTTCTACGCCAAATACATCAGGTAAAATAGACACGGCTTCATACAATCGGCGTTTGGATTTAGCTGGGTTAACGGTTCTAGGTGGTGCGTATTCTGCAACAACGACCCATCGTCCTGATTCTTCCGTTTCGTAAATATCCATTGCTAATGCATATTCAGGAATATCGGCATCATAAACACGATAGGCAGTAATTTCTTCTCGTTTTATCCATGATTTTAGCCCTTTCATATTCTTTTTAATACGGTTAGCAACCATTTTTGAATTGTCGCTTTCTTTTAGTTCAGGTTGTAAACGGTTTAATTCTGTGGCTAAGTCGTGTGAAACTTTCATTGCTGGTTCACGGTAAAGCTCTTGTTCAATGTCTAATCTAAATAAACGACATTCCATTGTCCCATTATAAAAATCGTGCGATCGTTTGGCTTTTAGCCCAAGATACATGCCCAACTCTTTGTGACAAGTTAAAACGGCGGCTTTCCAACCTTCAAATTCTAGCTTTAACAAATCACCTAGTTGAATATAAGTTTGTTTTACATCTTCTAAATCGCCTAGCCGTTCGCCGTAAGGTGGGTTGCTAACAATTAAACCTGTTTGCCAGTCGCCCCATTTTCTTCCCTGTGCGATACTCATTTGTTTCACTTCAATTACATCAGCGTAGCCTGCTTTGGCAATAACCTCTTCGGCAATGTCGAGTGAACGGTGTGATAAATCTGATCCATAAATATTTGGTAAGTTTCTTAAGCCTGCTTGTTCTCTTTCTTCCGCTTCTTTAATTAACCTTTGCCATAGTTTATCATCATGGCTTAACCATGAATTTAATGCCATTCGTTCGGCTTTTTCTAAGCCTGGCGCTAAATCCGATGCAATCATTGCCGCTTCAATTAAGAAGGTTCCTGAACCACACATTGGATCATAGAAAACGCCCCCCCCCCTGGCAATTTCTGCCCAGTTGGCTCTTAGCAGAATGGCGGCGGCGACATTTTCTTTGAGCGGTGCGGTTACTTGCTCCCCTTCTCGATAGCCTCGTTGGTGTAAGCTGTGCCCTGTTAAATCTAAACTTAATGTTAATTTATTGCGATTAAGGTGAGCGTGTACTTTTAAATCAGGATAAACCGTATCGACATTTGGACGAGTTGCAAATTTATCTTGAAAATAATCCACTATTCCATCTTTTACCATCAAGGCACCATAATGACTGTGGTCAATCCCCATACCTTTTCCAGAAAAACTAACTGAAAAAGTGCCTTCTTTACTTAAGTGTCTAACCCAATTAATTTTACTGACTTGAGTCGTTAAATCTTCTTGATTTTCTAATTCGACATCTAAAATAATTAAATAAATATGGTTGGCAAGTCGTGACCAAAGACAAGCACGGTAACCCACTTCAAGCGTGCCTTCAAAAGTTGCCCCTGTTGGTTGCATTTTAACGGCTTCCGCACCAAATGAGATTAATTCTTCTCTTAAAAGTTCAGGTAAACCTTGTGGCGTGGTAGCAAAAAACTGGGGCATAGAATATTCTCGATAAATTAAGAAATTAAGAAATTAAAAATGATATTTTACTTCATTAGTCACAATTACTTTTGTAAAATGAGCACATGATTAAATTTATTCAAATATTATTGCTTTCTACCATTGTAACGAGTAGTTTCGCAAAAACGCCCTATACGCCACCGGTTCAAACGGAAGAAGACTTTCAAAACTGGCTTTTAGAATTTAAACAACATGCGATTAAAAAAGGAATTTCCGCTGAAACGGTTAATTTAGCATTTAAAAATATTTCTTTAAATACTAAAATCCTTGAATCTGATCGTAAACAACCAGAATCTGTCAGCACTTTTTGGCAATATTTCAAACGAGCAACATCAGAGTGGCGAATCAACAAAGGGCGTGAAATGTATCAAAAACACCTCCCTTTACTTTCTAAAGTCACCAGAAAATACGGTATTCCAGAGCGAGTTTTAGTCGCTTTCTGGGGATTAGAAACTAATTAT
>CAYMAW010000146.1:0-3155 GCA_964388565.1 uncultured Piscirickettsiaceae bacterium
GAAGTTGAAGGGGCTCCAAAAGCATTACCAGCCTGTGCGACGCCTATTACTGATGGTATGAAAGTACAAACAAAATCGGCAAGAGCAATTTCGGCACAAAAATCAGTTATGGAATTCTTACTGATTAATCATCCGCTTGATTGCCCTATTTGTGATCAGGGTGGCGAGTGTGAATTACAAGATGTTGCAATGCAATTTGAAGACGATGTTTCTAAGTTTTCTGAAGCTAAACGAGTGGTTGCTGATAAGAATATAGGAGCTTTAATTAGTACTGATATGACGCGTTGTATTCACTGTACCCGTTGCGTTCGTTTTGGGCAAGAAATCGGTGGAATTATGGAGTTAGGAGCAACTGGTCGTAGTGAGTGGATGGAAATTGGAACCTATATAGAAGGCTCGGTTACTTCTGAAATGTCTGGTAATATGATTGATTTATGCCCCGTAGGAGCATTAACTTCTAAGCCTTATCGTTATACTGCTAGAGCTTGGGAGTTAAAATCTCATATGGGTATTTCACCGCATGATAGTATCGGTTCTCATATTGTTTTACACTCTAAAAATAATGAAATTAAACGAGTCGTCCCTGGCGAAAAAGAATCTATTAATGAAATTTGGCTTTCAGATAGAGACAGGTTTGCCTATGAAGGGTTAAACAGTGAAGACAGATTAACAGATCCGATGATTAAAGAAAATGGTCAGTGGCGTCAAGTTGATTGGGAAACGGCTCTTGAATTTACCGTAAAAAAATTAAAACATTATTCCAGTGATGCAGATACGGTAGGCGTTTTAGCCGCACCGACGGCAACGCTTGAAGAATTGTATCTGTTACAGAAAATAGCAAAAGGGCTAGGTATCTCAAATTTGGATACTCGTTTACGCCAACAAGACTTTTCTTTAGACACAATGGGTTTTGTTAAACCTGGCTTAAAACATTCTTTTCAAGAGGTTGAAAAATTAGATTCAACTTTATTAGTTGGTTCACATCTTCGTCATGAACTACCCTTGTTAAATCATCGTTTACGGAAAGCTCAGTTAGCAGGAAAAATTGTTTCTTCGGTTAATCCTGAAAAATTTGAAATCAATTATGAAATCAATAATGAAATTGTTGCAGATGATTTAGTTCCTGAGTTGAAATTAATTCTTGAAGCATTAAAAGAGCCTGAAAATAATAGTGTTGATGCTGTTTATAGAGCAATTGCCAATTCATTAAAAGAAAGTGAAAAATCATCAATTATGCTTGGTCAAATAGCTCAAATGGATGTTAATTTTGCACATATATTACAAATAACAAATGAAATTGCCAAATTATCAGAAGCAACACTAAGTGTTCTACCTATTTCTGCAAATGAAATGGGTGCTTATATGGTCAACTTCTTACCAGAAAAAGGTAAAAATCTTGAACAGATGCTATCCTCAGAAATAAAAGCCTTTGTGAATCTATCATTAGAACCAGAGTCGGATATTACCAATGGAAAGCAAGCCATAGAAGCGATGAAAAAAGCTGAATTTGTCTTAAACCTATCGGTATTTGATAGTGAAATACAAAGAGAATATGCAGATGTCTTATTACCTGTTGCTGCTTTTTCAGAAACGGCAGGAACTTATATTAATGCAATGGGAACTAAACAGTCATTTAAGATGGCTGTTGACCCTAAAGGCGACTCAAAAGCGGCGTGGAAAATATTCCGTGTATTAGGTAATATGCTTAATTTAGACGGGTTTGAATATACCCATTCTAATCAAGTGTTTGCGGATGTGGTAGAAAATAATGAGGGGCTTAACTTGGATAATATTAAGAATAATATTAGCAAGAAAAAAGTAGCAAGCTGTAAAACGCCACTTATTGGTATTTATGATGTGGATTCCATATCAAGACGAGCACCAGCACTACAAACAGCAGGTATTTCAGTAGCAGAAACCATTCTTTCTGATGTCGTAACAAGGGAGGTTGGTTAATGTTTGATTCATTACAAGCTTGGTTGTCAGGTTATATTTATGACTGGTTAGCGATATTAATTACGCTAGTGGTACAGGCCGTTGTGGTTGTCATGCCTCTTATGCTTGCGGTTGCTTATTTAACATTAGCAGAACGAAAAGTTATTGGTTTTATGCAGGTTCGAATGGGGCCTAACCGAGTTGGTCCAATTGGTTTATTGCAACCGATTGCAGATGCATTAAAACTGATGAATAAAGAAATAATTTTACCGTCACAATCCAATTTATATTTATTTATACTTGCCCCGACCTTAGCGATAGCACCAGCAATTGCGGCTTGGGCAGTTATTCCTTTTGATGATAACGGAATGGTTGTTTCAGACATTAACGCGGGGGTTTTATATGTGCTTGCTATTTCCTCTATCGGAGTGTACGGCATCATTATTTCGGGTTGGGCATCTAACTCAAAATATGCTTTTTTAGGTGCCATGCGTGCTTCCGCACAGAAAATATCTTATGAAATTGCGATGGGGTTTGCATTAGTAACCGTATTAATGGTCGCAGGTAGCATGAATTTAACTGACATCGTAAATGGTCAAAAAGGAGGGATGTTCAATTGGTACTGGATTCCTTTACTGCCTATGTTTGTAGTTTATTTTATTTCAGGGCTAGCAGAAACAAACCGTGCTCCATTTGATGTGGCAGAGGGTGAGTCTGAGATTGTAGCTGGTTTTCATGTTGAATATTCGGGCATGGCCTTTGCGGTATTCTTCTTAGCAGAATATGCCATGATGATTTTGATTTCATTTATGACGGCAATCATGTTTATGGGGGGGTGGCTTTCACCATTTGAAGGTATTCCTATTTTAGAAGGTCTGTTCTCATGGATTTCAGGATTTATTTGGCTGACACTTAAAGTTTCTTTTTTACTATTTTTATTTTTGTGGTTCCGTGCAACTTTCCCAAGGTATCGTTATGATCAAATTATGCGTTTAGGTTGGAAAGTTTTGATTCCAGTAACTATTGTTTGGGTGTTCGTCGTAATGATCATGAAATATTTCAGTTTTGGTCCATGGTTTTAAAGGGAGGAATGGTCAGTTATGTTAGCTTTTATTAAACATCAAATTAAAACCTTTACTCTTTTAGAGTTGTTTAAAGGAATGGTGGTAACGGGTAAATATTTCTTTAAAAAGAAAATTACCGTTCGTTATCCTGAAGAA
>CAYMAW010000147.1:0-3154 GCA_964388565.1 uncultured Piscirickettsiaceae bacterium
AATTGGCGTATCACCTGATAGGCTAGGGGTAACAGAAGTATAAGCGGTATTTTCATTAATATTGGTATTTACAATGGTGTCTAAACTAAACGAAACTGACTCGGTTTCATCTGTGACGCTAACCGTCCAACTAGTAGAGGCATGGTTGTCGTCTATATCAGTTGCTATTATTGCAATGCGATATTTATTATCCCCATTAGCGCTAACTGGTTTTTCAAAGTCCCTAGCAATCATTGAAACGACACCCGAAGTAGAGTCAATCGTAAATAGATTTGCATCCGCACCTGAAAGGCTATAAATTACCGTACCAATTGGCGTATCACCTGATAGGCTAGGGGCAACAGAGGTATAAGCTGTATTTTCACTAACAACCGCATCAGCAAAGGTCTCTATACTAAACGAAGCCGATTCTGTTGCATTTGTAACTCTAACCGTTAAATCTACAGAGCTTGCGTTGCCGTCTTCATCTTGTGCTGTTGCTTCGAATTCATAAATATTGTCTTGGTTATTGTCAGTAGGATTTTCAAAATCTTTAGCTTCCATTGTAATTAAACCAGATAGTGTATCAATATTAAACTCGTCTGCATCGATACCTGAAAGGCTATAAGTTATTGTACCAATTGGAGTGTCACCTATTAAAATGGGTCTTTCGGAAGTATAGGAAGTATTTTCGGTAATTGAATAATTAGGTTGAATTAATGAGTCTAGGCTAAATGTTGCGATTTCCACTGTATTCAATACAGTAACATTCCAATTTGTCGAGGTAATATTATTATCTAAATCAGTTGCCGTTATTATGACGCCATAAATATTATTACCGTCATTGTCAGCGGAGCTTTCAAAGTTTCTAGCAACCATTGAAACGACACCAGAAGTCGCATCAATTTTAAATGCCGTCTTATCGTCACCTGAAAGACTATAAGTTATAGAGCCAATTGGCGTATCACCTGATAAACTAGGGATAGCAGAGGTATAAGCTATATTTTCATTAATAAACGCATCTGCAATGGCTGTTAAGCTAAATGAAGCAGGTTCAGTCGCATCGGTTACGGTGATCGCCCAACTCATCAAAGCGGTATTATTATCTTTATCTGTTGCTGTTATGGTGATGTCATAAATATTATTAGCATCACTGTCTTCAGGGTCTTCAAAATTCTTAGCACCCATTGAAACAACACCTGTAGTCTGATCTATTGTAAATTTATCTGCGTCGGCACCTGAAAGGCTATATGTTACTAAACCAATGGTTTCGCCTAAAATTTTAGGAGTAACAGAGAGGTAAGGGGTGTTTTCAATAATGCTAGCATCGGTGATTTCTTCTAAGTCAAATGAAATAATTTCGGCTTTATTATTTACGATTACTGTCCAACTTATTGAAGTGAAGTTATTATTTTCATCGATTCCGGTCAAGATTATTTCATAATCATTATTACCGTCATGGTCAACGGGTTTTTCAAAATCTTTTGGTCTCATTGAAATAAGCCCAGATTCAGCGTTAATTTTGAATAAATTTACATCGTTTCCTGAAAGTGAGTAAGTTAACTTACCAATAGGGTCCTCTCCAGATAAAGATGGAGCGACATAGATGTAAGATTTATTCTCATCAACAGAGGTATTTAAAATTGTGTTAAAGCTAAAGTCAGCAGACTCTTGAACATCTTTTATACTTACGATCCAACTTTTAGAGGCTGTATTGCGATCGCTATCGGTTGCGATAATGGTTATTTCATAATTATTGTCACCATTAGCATCGTTAGGAGATTCAAAATTTCGCGCGATCATCGTAACAACACCTGAAAGGCTGTCAATTTTAAATGCGGGTGAGTCCGCACCAGAAAGGCTATAGGTTATTTTGCCAATGGGATCGTTCCCTAATATGTTATGGGTATTGAATTCATAGGTTGTATTTTCATCAATCGTTGTATTTTCGATGGTTTCAAAGTTAAATACTGCATATTCTCTATCGTCTAGTATCCTTACTTTCCAACTTGTAGAACTCGAATTGTTGTCTGCATCCGTCGCAGTAATGGTTAATTCATAGAAGTTGTCTTTATTTGTGTCAATAGGAGATTCAAAGTTTCTAGCGTCCATTGTAACGATACCTGAAACAGGGTTTATTTCAAATGCAGAAGCATCTAAACCTGAAAGGCTATAAGTTACGGAACCGATTGGATTGTTGCCTGATAGCCTAGGTATCATTGATGTGTAGGTTGTGTTTTCAGCCACTGAAACATCTATTATTTCTGCTAAGTTAAATGAAGCAACTTCATCTGCATTAATAATAATGACCGTCCATGAAGTGCTGCTCTGGTTATTATCTTCATCTCTCACGGTAAGGGTTAGGTCATAAGTGTTTTTAGCATCATTATCAACAGGAGCTTCAAAGTTTTTTGCATTCATAGAAACAATACCTGTTTCTGTATTAAGAATGAAATTTTCGGCATCATCACCACTTAAACTATATGTAAGAGGCGTTATTGTTGAGTTTAAAGAAAAGGTGGGTCTGTTGGATGTATAGACTGAGTTTTCTATTTGAACGGCATTAGGAATGTCATTCAAAATCAATGAGGTGCTGTTTTCCAGTATATCGGTAACTAAAATTGTAATTGTTTTACTTACAATGTTGGAATTGCCATCGTCAACAGAAATTTCTAAAGTATAGTTATTATTAGCACCACTATCGGCAGGTGCCTCGTAGTCTGGAGCGGTCTTAAATATGAGATTTCCGCTGGTCTGTTCAATTGTAAAAAAGTTTTTATCTTCACCGCCTGTAATAGACCATGAAAGAGTGTCTGATTCAGGGTCGGTTCCTTCAAGCGTAACAATCTCTGTGTTTAATTCAGCTATTTCTTGGTTTTCAGTCGTAATAGTAGGGTTACCATTTAATGGATTGGTTCCATTTGCGATTTCTTCAGTGTCTGGTATGCCGTCGTTATCGCTGTCGTCGTCTGCATAATCAGGAATACCATCGTTATCGCTGTCTTTAACTAATGTAGTTATATTGTCAACAATGGTTTGAATTTTTTCTCGACCATTTACTTCAAAACCTTTTAAAATAGCGATGTAATCATTTAAAACAGAAATATCTACATTTTTTAACTCAACACCAATAAGTTCATAGTTTTCTCTCGTTGGTTCAATACCGTTTGTTCCA
>CAYMAW010000148.1:0-3128 GCA_964388565.1 uncultured Piscirickettsiaceae bacterium
CGTTTCCTTAAGGATTAAAATTATTCCAAAGAAATGTTAAAATAATTTGAGATCACAAAGATCTAAGAAAAAAGAAAGAGAATAGGGGGTAAGGATTTTGACCTGTTGCCCCTAATATTTTTTACTGATAAGTGAAAAATAAGAGATTATTGTTTTTTAATACTATTTATAAAAAAACTTATCTTTTCGGCATTATTGGCGTGTTCCGTTTAATAATTTCCCAATCTTTTAGATAGTTTTCTTTATCAAAAGAAAGAGTTAAATGTTCCACCAAGTCATCTTGGAATGATTTTTGGGTCGTATAAAAAACATATTCCCAGTAGAGAGGGTTAAATTTATCTTTACCAAAAGGTGGTCCTAGTATTTGCCTTACTTGCCCCATTGTTAACCCTTTCTGTAAGGTCGCAATGGCTTCTTGGTTGATAACCGTACCTTGCGTAATAGGGGGTTTATAGGGTTTAACAAGTGAGCAGGAACTTGTTAATAAAATGGCGGTTAACCCAAAGGTTAATGATAATCTTTTGATAAAATTCATTGTTTTGTAACTTTTTGTTCCATAAGTTTGGTGATTTAGTTTATTATAGTCAAAATATATATTAAATTTTATATAAAATAATTTAAAAAGGAAATATTATGAGCAGCAGTGATTTAAAAAAAGTTGGGTTAAAGGTTACTTTACCGAGATTAAAAGTATTAGAAATTTTAGAAAAAAGATCTGAAAAACACCACTTAACAGCGGAAGATGTTTACAAGATTTTGATTGAGCAAGGTGAAGAAGTTGGTTTAGCAACCGTTTATCGCGTACTTACTCAATTTGAACAGGCAGGAATTGTTAGAAGATTAAACTTTGAAAACAATATCTCAGTATTCGAATTAGATACAGGCGATAATCACGATCACTTGGTTTGTATTAAATCAGGAACGGTTAAAGAGTTTACAGATGCGATTATTGAAGAAAGAATTAAAGAGATTTCAAAAGAAAAAGGCTATGCTTTAGCAACCCATTCTCTTGTTATCTACGGAACTTACGAAGAATAACCTATTGCATACCTGCCCCTGGCATTTTTTACACTTGTGCTTCGCCTAGTGTATTTAAAAAAATGCCAGGGGCAGGTAGGAACTAAAGTATGGCAATAGAAAATAAACGCAATGCTTTTGTTTTGCATAGCCGTCCTTTTCGTGAAACTAGTTTGTTAGTTACTTTTTTTACAGAAGATAAGGGCAAAGTTAACGCAGTTGTAAAAGGCGTTCGGTCTAATTCTAAAACAGCTCGTGTTAAGCAAGCTTGGTTACAACCTTTTCAAAAATTAACTATTAGTTGGTTAGAAAAAAACAACTCCTCTTCTGATTTAGTCAACCTACGCTTGTTAGAGCCTTGTCATGTGCGTTTTCCGTTAGATGGCGAAGCGAGTATTTGCGGTTTATATGTGAACGAGGTTTTGTATCGTTTATTATACCAATCGGTAGATTGTCTTTCTTTGTATTCTCACTATCAACAAACTTTATTGGACTTAGCCAAAACAAAAAATCGACAACAGCTAGCTTGGGTATTACGCCAATTTGAATATGCTTTATTGCTAGAGTTAGGGGTGGCAATGGATATGGAATTTGATATTAATCAAGAGCCTATTTGTGAAAATGAATATTATCATTTTGCTTTAGAACAAGGTTTTTTTAAAGTTAATAATGTTCCAAATCAAATTTCAGGAAAGATTCTACGACAATTTATCCAACAAAAATATTCAGAACAATCTCTGCCTGCATTAAAATATCTTTTTCGGCTTGTCTTAGCCCACTATTTAGGCAATAAACCGATTAACACTCGTAATTTATTTATTTAAGGAAAATTAATGAACCCTATTTTTTTAGGTATAAATATAGACCATATTGCAACGATTAGGCAAGCAAGAGGAATTTCCTATCCTGATCCAGTTAAAGCAGCCCTAGATGCAGAAATGGCTGGGGCGGATAGTATTACTTTGCATTTGCGTGAAGACAGAAGACACATTCAAGATGCAGATGTAGAACGGTTGTCAGCTTTACGCCAAACAAAAGTAAATCTTGAAATGGCGGCAACGCAAGAAATGATCGACATTGCTTGTAAAGTAAAACCAGAAGATATATGTTTAGTACCTGAAAAACGCGAAGAATTAACGACAGAAGGGGGCTTAGATGTGTTTTCACAAAAAGTTTGGTTAACGGAAGTTTGCACTAAGCTTGCAAAAAACAATTCTAGAGTGTCGCTATTTATTGATGCGGATAAATTACAAATAGACGCGGCAAAAGAAGTCGGAGCACCTGTAATTGAAATTCATACAGGAACTTATGCCGAATTAACTGATATTGACGAAATAAAACAAGAGCTAGAGCGAATTCAACAGGCGGCAACTTATGCGAAATCTATCGGCTTAATTGTTAATGCAGGGCATGGTTTACATTATCATAATGTGAAGCCAATTGCAGCAATCAAAGAGTTTGACGAATTAAATATTGGGCATTCAATTATTGCTAGAGCTCTTTTTTCAGGGCTAGCAGATGCAGTTAGTGAGATGAAACGATTGATGCAAGAAGCCAGACAAGAAGCCTATATAAAATGATCGTTGGAATAGGGACGGATATTGTTGAAACTAGTCGAATATTGGGGCTGTATAAAAAACATGATGAAAGTTTTTCTAAGCGTATTTTATCAAAGTCAGAACTCGAAAAATATCAAGAACAATCCATTAAAGAAAAGTTTTTAGCCAAAAAATGGGCTGCAAAAGAAGCTATTTCAAAAGCATTAGGAACAGGGTTTACAAAAGGGGTCTGTTTTTCAGAAATGACAATTGAGCATACAGAAGAGGGGAAACCACTGGTTTTTTTAACAGGAAAAACAAAACAGTATGCGGATTCGATTGGTATAAAAAAATGGTCTATCAGTATTAGCGATGAAAAGCATTATGCACTTGCTTTTGTAATAGCCGAAAGCTAACCTAAATACCAATATACCCCCCTGGCACTTTTTGGTTTTAGTCTGTTTTGTTAGTGTTTCCTCGGCTCTTCTCCGCTTTGTTGAGTGGAAAAAATACCTATACCCATAATAAACTGTTGAAATATAAGCTTCTTAAGGAAACACTTAATAACCGCGA
>CAYMAW010000149.1:0-3105 GCA_964388565.1 uncultured Piscirickettsiaceae bacterium
TTTGGATTACCCCTATCATAGATATACCCACTCACAAACCCTTCAATTTCAAATGAAGTAAAATCATGCGTGCCACTTCTTTTTGCCCGTACCACAAAGGTTTTACCCTCAATCTTCTTAATGGCTGTTTTTGCGACTAACTCGGCAATCTCTTCCAATGTTTCTGCGTGATACTGATCGGATTGTAAAATTTGATCGATACCAGGTGTTTTAGTCAATATATTTAAAACCGCACTGACTTCACTCTTCTCACAAAAAACTTCTATTTTGTCCCAGTATCGTTTAATTTGCATCTCTTGATTAATTCTTAATAACTGAGTACGCAGATTATCATGCAACTGACTGATCATTTTCTTTTTTACCGACGCGCCTTTTACCATTATCTCTGGGAACAGCTTAATTATAAATTTCATTATCTACCTTTTTTAAACCAAATTATCCGTCATCAATGCTCGTCTAATTTCACCAAGCGTCTCGTCATTTATCATCAAGTCAACCATTGCCTTTTTTTTCATTTGTGCCACTTCTTCGCCAAGATAACTATTAAATAATGCTTCACTTACAATTGTACTGGCTAGTTGCACCAAGACGATGAGTGTTCTGATTTCTGCGTCCTTAACAATCGACAATTCTTTTTGATGGTGCAATAAAATAACTTGTGCATACCGTTTGTTTAATCCCCATTTTCGCGAAACCAATAAACCATAAATCCCATGATTCGCTTTATAAAGATTAGTTTCTCGACTAATTCCTGAATAGGCATTACTAATTGTATTATAAAAAACCTTGGCATAATCTGGGAATTTCATTGCCATAATAATGGCACCTGCATTATGAAATAACCCAGCTAAATAGGCATCTTCGGCATCTATTCCAGACAAATACTGACTTAATTCAGCACATACATTTCCGACCGCAATCGTGTGCATCATTAAATCGTCAAACACCTCACCCTTTACCTGTGCCCTAAAAGCAATTGCAAAAATTATTTTTTTTAATTTATCTTGACCCATCGCATCTACGGCAGACTTAACCGTACGGACATCTTCAGAACGCGACCCTCTAAACTCTTTTTGATTAGCGACCTTAATCAATTCTCCAGATAGAATCGTATTTTTTTTAATAATAGAAGCAATTTCACTCATATCTGGAAATTCTGTTTTTTTAAAAATAGACTGAATTTCAATAACTTCCTTAGGTAAAGATGGAATTTCGAATCCCTTCATCTGAAGAGACGCCACTGCAAGTTGATCTTTTAAGCCCATCTATTTTCTCCAAAATTATCAATTATCAATTATCGCTGTATTTTACGCTGACTTACTACAGAAAACTAAGCTATTTTAGCTTATAGCAAACTTGATAAAACATCCTTTTTTTGATATTATTACTAAGATTTTTACATATTTAAAATAGAGAGAGAACAAGTAAATGAAAAGACTAGACCAAGTACTATCAAGTGAAGGCGTAAATGCTGAACTAGAACTAGTTATCAAAGATATTATGGTGGCTTGTAAAGATATCGATTACAAACTAGGTCAAGGCGATTTAGCAGGTATTTTAGGAACAACAGAAGATGAGAATGTTCAAGGTGAAACTCAAAAGTTATTAGATGTTATCTCTAATGATTTATTAAAAGATATTCTTGTTGCTAATCCATATGTTCGTGGTGTTGGTTCTGAAGAAGAAGACTACACTATCGCTGCAAACGCAGATGGAAAATACCTAGTTACTTTCGATCCTTTGGACGGTTCTTCAAACATTGATGTTAACCTTTCAGTTGGAACAATTTTCTCTGTACTAGAAGCACAAGACGATGCTACTGGCGACAATCAAGAAGTTTTCTTACAAAACGGGCGCAAGCAAGTAGCGGCAGGTTATGTACTTTATGGTCCTTCTGCATTATTAGTAATGACAACAGGTAAGGGTGTAAACTTATTCACATTAGATAAAAACATCGGTGAATTCGTACTAACCAAAGAAAAACTACAAATTCCAGAAGATACCGCTGAATTTGCAATTAACATGTCAAACCAACGCTTCTGGGAACCAGAAATGAAACAATATATTGATGACTGTTTACAAGGTGAAGAAGGTTCTCTTGGCAAGCGTTACAACATGCGTTGGGTTGCATCAATGGTTGCAGAAGTTCACCGTATTCTTATCCGTGGTGGTATCTTCATGTACCCTTACGATAGCCGTGACCCATCAAAAGCAGGTAAACTTCGTCTAATGTACGAAGGTAACCCTATGTCAATGATTGTAGAGCAAGCTGGCGGTGCTTCATCAACAGGTCGTATGGACATCATGGATGTTCAACCTAAAGGCATTCATGACCGTGTTCCAGTTGTATTAGGTTCAAAAAATGAAGTTGAAAAAGTAGTGGCATACCACACAAAATAAATTTTACTAAAAACTAAAATTTAACAACACCCGCTCTTTGCGGGTGTTTTAATTTAAAAAGGACTAAATTATGGGTTATTCAGCTGTTCCAGCAGGAAAAGATGTACCAAATGATATTAATGTTATCATCGAAATTGCGGCATTTGCATCACCAATTAAATATGAAGTAGATAAAGATACCGACCTAGTATGGGTTGACCGTTTACAGGGTGCGACTATGGCATACCCTGCCAACTACGGCTACATTAACGACACCCTATCAAACGATGGTGACCCTGTTGATGTATTAGTCGTCACACCACATCCACTATTAGTCGGTTCCGTTATTCGTTGTCGCCCGATTGGCGTTTTCAAAATGACCGATGATGGCGGTGAAGATGCTAAAGTAATCGCAGTGCCAGTAGATAAGCTAACTCCTATCTATAAAGATATTCAAAAGGTAGAAGACATTCCACTATTAAAAGAACAAGTAGAACACTTCTTCAGCCATTATAAAGACATTGAGCCAGGCAAATGGGTCAAAGTTGAAGGTTGGGGAGATGTAGAAGAAGCGCGCAAAGAAATTCTAACGGGCGTCAAACAATTTGAAGCTAAGTAAAACACTTAGTAGTATCACCCCCCCTGGCGTTTTTATCAAAAATCACCAGGGGGGGGGGTATTTTGGAGTGGTTGTTTATAAAAACTCTGATAAACATCTCCTGCCTG
>CAYMAW010000150.1:0-3057 GCA_964388565.1 uncultured Piscirickettsiaceae bacterium
CGGCACTTTTTACCAGTATAAAATAATCTTAGTTGTTAAGCGTTTCCTTAAGTGCTTCCATAAGAAAAAACTTAAAGAAAAACCCCGTCACATCAACTACGACGCCAGCTCGTTCCTTCTGCCGAATCTAGCAACTCAATGTTATTTGCTAACAATTCGTCTCTAATTTCATCTGAACGGGCAAAATCTTTATTTGTTCTTGCGTCTGCTCTTTCATTAATTAACAATTGAATTTTTTCTTCACTATATCCCGAATCCGAAGGTTGTGATTTAAAAAATACCGTAGCATTTTGTTCCAACATACCTAACTGATTTGCTAACATTTTTAATAGCGACGCTAAACCTGTTGACTTAGTTTTATTAACTTCTTTAGCCAGATCAAATAATACCGCCAAAGCCTGTGGCGTATTAATATCATCATTCATTGCGGTGTTAAACTGTTGCTGATAATCTGAATCCGTTATCGTTTCACCATTAGGTTCAACTAATTCTAACGCTGAATATAATCGCCCGATACTTGATTTTGCAATATCTAAATTTTCGGTTGAATAATTAACGGGGCTACGATAATGACTGGCAAGTAAAAAATAGCGAATAACTTCTGGATGATATTTTTTCAATACTTCACGGATCGTAAAAAAGTTGCCCAATGATTTAGACATTTTTTCATCATCAATACGCACAAAACCACAATGCAACCAGGTATTAACATAATGCTCACCTGTTGCACATTCAGACTGTGCAATTTCGTTTTCATGGTGTGGAAAGGTTAAATCCATACCGCCACCGTGAATATCAAAATGATTACCAAGACATTTTGTTGACATGGCTGAACATTCAATATGCCAACCAGGACGACCGCTCCCCCATTTTGAATCCCAAGCAGGTTCATTTTGTTTTGATGCTTTCCAAAGCACGAAATCTAATGGGTCTTGTTTTGCAACATTCATTTCAACTCTTGCACCAGATTCTAAGTCATCAATATTTTTACCTGATAAACGACCGTAGTCTTCATCAGATTTTACACTGAAATATACATCACCATTATCTGCCGCATAAGCATGCCCTTTTTCAATTAGGGTCGCAATCATACTTTCAATTTCTGGCATGTGTTCCGTTGCCAATGGCTCTTGGTCTGGTCGCAAAACATTCATTGCCGTTTCGTCTTCATGCATGGCATCAATAAAACGACGGGTTAAGGTTTGAATATCTTCTTTATTTTCTAATGCTCGTTTAATTATTTTATCGTCAATATCGGTAATATTACGAACATAGGTTACTTCATAACCTTGGTTTCTTAAGTGGCGAACAATCGTGTCAAACACCACCATAACGCGTGCATGACCGATATGACAATAGTCATATACGGTAATACCGCAGACATAAATACCGACTTTGTTTTTCTCGATTGGTTTAAACATTTCTTTTTGACGGGTTTCGGTATTAAATAATGTTAAGCTCATTAATTACTCCAAGTATCTCTTAATCCTACCGTTTTATTAAACACGAGTTCTGATGATTGATTATCACGGCAAAAATACCCCTCTCGTTCAAACTGATAAGCCTTTTCTTTTGCTACTTCTGCCATTGCAGGTTCAACAAAACCTTTTTTTATAATAAGAGAAAGAGGGTTAATTACTTCTTCAAAACTTTCTGCTTTTAAAGGATTCTCAACACTAAACAATCGGTCATACAAATGAAATTCTGCATCAACCGCTGTAGTCGCTTCTACAAAATGGATAACCCCTTTAATTTTACGACCATCTGCAGGGTTTTTACCCAAAGTATCAGCATCGTAAGAACAATAAATAGTGGTAATCTTGCCATCTGTATCCGTATCAAAACTTTCAGCTTTAACCACATAGGCGTTTCTTAGCCTAACCTCTTTACCAACCGCCAAGCGTTTCCACTTTTTATTTGGCGCGGTTTCAATAAAATCTGCACGGTCAATATAGAGTTCATTACTAAAGTGGATTTCTCTTTTTCCCATGTCTTCATTTTGTGGGTGCTTAGGTGCTTGGATCGTTTCTACCCCCCCCTGGCGGTTTTTAATGACGAGCTTAACAGGGTCAATAACACCCATCGTTCTTTCAGCAATTACATTTAAGTCATCTCTTACTGATGCTTCTAATACGCCCATTTCAGTGGCACTATCTACTTTTGAAATACCAATTCTGTCGGTAAAGGTACGAATAGAGGTTGGCGTATAGCCTCGTCTTCTCATGCCTGAAATTGTCGGCATTCTTGGGTCATTCCAACCTGTTACTAACTTATCATCGACCAATTGATGAAGCTTGCGTTTTGACATCACCGTATATTCTAAATTTAAACGAGAGAATTCATATTGATGCGGACGATTTGGCTTATTAAACGCCTCAATGTTATCAAGCACCCAATCATATAAACGGCGATTATCTTGAAACTCTAATGTGCAAAGTGAATGAGTAATTTCCTCAATCGCATCAGACAAACAATGAGCAAAATCGTACATCGGGTAGATGCACCACTTATCAGCCGTTTGATGATGATGAGCAAATTTAATACGAAAAATCGCAGGATCGCGTAGGCACATAAAACTAGAAGACATATCTATTTTAGCTCTTAAAACACACTCTCCCTCTTTATAACCGCCCTCTTTCATTTTCTGAAAATCGGCTAGATTTTGTTCAGGCGTTGTTTCACGGTATGGGCTATTTTTGCCTGCTTCCGTCAAGTTACCACGCAAAACTTTCATTTCATCAACCGTCGAAAAGTCAACATACGCCAAGCCCTTTTCAATCAATTCAACCGCATAAGCATAAAATTTAGGAAAGTAATTTGACGAAAAATTAACTTCACCCGCCCATTCAAACCCTAACCAACTAATATCTTTTTTAATCGCGTCAACATACTCAACATCTTCTTTTGTTGGGTTCGTATCATCAAAGCGTAAATTACAACTGCCTTGATAATCCGCAGACAAACCAAAGTTTAAGCAAATAGATTTTGCATGACCAATATGTAAATAACCATTTGGTTCTGGCGGAAACCTTGTTTTAACTTGTTGATGAAGTTGTT
>CAYMAW010000151.1:0-3053 GCA_964388565.1 uncultured Piscirickettsiaceae bacterium
AATGTATCCACAAGTTATTTTTATTTGCATCACTTAATCATAAGATTTTTTTAAAAAAATATCAAAAAAAACATTAGCGTTATATAATACTTTTATCTTTTAGCATTTCTTTCTTTATTCCTTGGCGGTTTCTTATTGACCTGTTGCCCACTTTTATTTCTCCCTTGCGTCTTCGGTTTACCTGGCGTTTTGGGCTTTTTAATTTTCTTTGGTTTTTTCATTCCTAACTTCGATTCAGGTAAGTTGTGATCTGGTTCAAATCCGTCAAACAATTCTCTTTCTAGCGTTGTTCCAATCAAATGTTCTATATCAACTAGTTGTGAGAACTCGTCTGCACAAACTAGGGAAATAGCTTCCCCTTTTTGCCCTGCTCTTCCTGTTCGCCCAATACGGTGTACATAGTCTTCTGCTACTTGCGGAAGGTCAAAGTTAACAACATGCGGTAACTGTTCAATATCAATCCCTCTAGCAGCAATATCGGTTGCAACTAACACTTTTGCTTTACCAGATTTAAAATCAGCTAGTGCTTTAATTCGTGCATTTTGTCGTTTATCGCCATGAATAGAGGTGGCGGAGATTCCATTGCCTTCTAGTTTTTTAGCTAGGCGACTTGCTCCGTGTTTGGTTCTTGAAAAGACAAGCGCTTGCTCCCAATTATTCTGTTTAATTAACTTTAAAAGTAAAGCTGGCTTTTGTTTTTTATCGACGGGAATAATCCACTGTTTTATTTTTTTGACGGTACTATTTGCAGGGGCTACAGATACTTCTACAGGGTTATTAACTAAGCCTTTTGCTAGTGCTCTAATTTGTTGTGAAAAAGTTGCAGAAAACAGTAGATTTTGGCGTTTTTTAGGTAAAAAAGCGATAATTCTTTTTATGTCGTGAATAAAACCCATGTCTAACATACGATCAGCTTCATCTAACACTAGTATTTCTAGATCGTCAAATTTAATGGCTTTTTGTTGGTATAAATCAAGTAATCGGCCTGGTGTAGCGATAAGTACATCAACGCCCCCTCTTAGCTTTTGCATTTGTGGGTTTATTTTGACGCCACCATAAACGATAGTTGACTTCATTGGCAGATGTTTGCCATAGTCTTGTACACTTTCGCCTACTTGTGCGGCAAGTTCTCTAGTTGGTGTTAAGATCAGTGCTCTTGCTTGATTGGCTTTAGGTTTTTTTCCTTTTGACAATATCTCTAGCATAGGTAGCGTAAAACCAGCGGTTTTCCCTGTTCCCGTTTGTGCGGCTGCCATAATATCTTTACCAGATAGAATAGCTGGAATAGCTTGTTCTTGGATTGGAGAAGGTTTGTCATACCCTTTATCTGCAATCGCTTTTAAAACTTGTTCCGACAATCCAAGAGATGAAAAACTCATAATACTCACGCGTAAAATTTAAAAAATGGATTATACTATCAATTGAATACAGAATAGTTTAAATTAAGAAAAAACAGAACAACCGCCAATTATTTTTTTACTGGCTAAAATGTATGGAAACTTCCGTTAAATTCGACACAATATCCTGTTATTGCGATGTATTTAACAAAACTTGACGCACATTTTTTCTCAGTTAAATCCTAATTACGGTCATTCAGTTTCTCACTTAAAAATTGCCAGGGGGGGTACTTGTCTAATTCAGAAGATGATATTTTACAAAAAATACCAGAAGTTCTAAAAAAAGACTTAGGTGATAATCTTTGTACTTGTAATGAGATAGTTAAAATGGATATTATTCTTGCCATTGCTAATGGTGCGGACACTTTAGAAAAGGTCCGTTCTAAAACTTATGCGACCGATGGCAATGGCTGTTGTCAAAGGCAAGTTTCCCGCTTAATTGAGTGTATTACTGCAACTGAAATAACGGACTAATCCTTTTTAATCTCTGCTGAACCACTTAATAACTCTATAAACACACCGCCCCTGGCAATTTCTTCGGTCATTCTTATCCTTGTATTTGCGGATGTTTTGTTAAGTTTCCAACCCGATTTAATACTATATAACTTTCCTTGCTCCATTTGAACAATCTCTTTTTTAGCATCAGAATCACTATCGTCGGAAGAGCTTCCACAAGCGGAAAGCATAAAGAACATCAACAAAACTATTATTTTTTTCATTTTAAAGCTTCCTTAAAAGGTCATTTCTTCGATAAGTTCAAACTCTATTTGAATTTTATCATTGTCAATTTTGATTTCTGTCCCTAATGGGAATTGATAGTTAGCGGTATTTTCGTTTTTAACTTCTACATTGATTGATCCACTTAAAGAAACACTAACCAAAAATTGATTATAAGCTTTAATTTTATCTGCCAAATTGGGTAGTATCTCTACCATTGGAAACTGGCTTTTCACTTCAATACTTGTTGTCTTCGATCCTTTAACAGACTTATACTTAAGGTAAGTATCATTAATTTTTTGTACTGAAACGGTTGCCCCTAAAGTGCTATATTGATAATCAGACTTTATTTGCCATTCACCATTTTTTTTAACTAAAATTTTATTATCCCAGTCATTAATACCATCGCCGTCATCATCGGTATCGGCGTTATTGCCGATTCCATCGTTATCAGTATCAATAGTTTCTACTGAGTCAAGTGGGAACGCATCATTGCTGTCATTTACACCGTCGCCGTCATCATCGGAATCGGCGTTATTGCCGATTCCATCATTATCAGTATCAATGGCTTCTGCTGAATCAAGTGGAAACGCATCATTGCTGTCATTTACACCGTCGCCGTCATCATCGGTATCGGCGTTATTGCCGATTCCGTCGTTATCGGTATCAATGGTTTCTGCGGAATCAAGTGGGAATGCGTCGTTACCGTCATTTACACCGTCGCCGTCATCATCTGTATCGGCGTTATTGCCTATTCCGTCATTATCGGTATCAATAGTTTCTATTGAATCAAGTGGGAACGCATCATTGCTGTCATTTACACCGTCGCCGTCATCATCTGTATCGGCATTATTTCCGATTCCGTCATTATCGGTATCAATTGTTTCAGCAAGCACTTAAACCAACAGGCAAACTATTCATGCAAACATTCCTTGCACC
>CAYMAW010000152.1:0-3049 GCA_964388565.1 uncultured Piscirickettsiaceae bacterium
GTATTTAAATGTCTAATGTAATAACAGCAAATAATCTAACACTTTCGTATGATAAAGAAGATGAAATTATTAAGGATGCAAATTTTGCCATTAAAAAAGGTGACTTTGTATTTATAACGGGTCCGAGTGGTTCAGGAAAATCTACACTACTTAAATCTTTTTATGGAAGTCTTTCTGTAAATGATGGTTCTTTAGTGGTAGGTGGTTTGGATATGCTTGATATCAAAAAAGAGAAACTCCAAGAGCTTAGAAGCCATTTGGGTATTGTTTTTCAAGACTATCGTCTTATTAATGAGTGGACAGTTGAAAAAAATGTGGTTTTACCTTTGTGGATTGCAGGTTATTCTGAAGAAGTTCAAATGACACAAGCACAAAGACTTTTACATCATGTCAAGCTTTCAGGCAAAGAGAAAAAATACCCCATGGAACTTTCTGGTGGAGAGCAACAAAGAGTAGGCGTAGCACGTGCTTTGGCTAAAAACCCTTTTTTGATTTTGGCAGATGAACCCACAGGAAACCTTGATGAATATTCTTCAAATGTTATTTGGGATTTAATGGAAAATGCTTGTCATCAGCTAGACACAACGGTAGTGGTAGTGACACACCGTATTCCGATGGTTTTTAACATTCCTTATAGGCATTTTACCATTGATGATACTGGGAGCGTATATGAAATTCATTAAAACCCATATCTCTCTGATTTTTCCCTTGGTGGCAATTTTACTTGGTTTAGAGTTCTTTATTGTTTTTGATCGTACTACGGATTCTTTTGAAAAAAGTTTAAAAAATGGTTATAGCATGATGGTCGTCTCAAAAGATGAAATGAGTATTGATGACTTTAAAGCATGGGATGAACACATAGAGCAAGTCATAGAAGTTGAAAAAACTAAAATTTTAGAACGTTTAAAAATGAATCAAGATTCTGAAAATAAAAAAAACTTTGAAGATTCTTTACCCAACTTTTATTCCCTCAAATTGGATGGCTATTTGACCATTGAAGAGTTAAAAAAAGTAAAGTTAAATTTGGAAAAGTCAGAAAATATTTTGAGCATTGAAAATTTTCAATCAGCTTATCAGTCAAAATATGAGTTGTTTTCATTTATTAAATTGGCATTTCAGACTTTTATTATTTTTATGACCATTATTGGTTTTTTTCTTATTGTAAAACAGATGGAAGTATGGAACTTTCTACATGCCCAACGAATGAAAGTGATGGAAATATTTGGAGCATCACTTTTTTTACGTTCTAAAGTTTTAATTAACATGGCATTTATAGATGCTGTCATTTCTGCTTTATTGACCTCAGCTATATTTTATGCAATTCAAAATATTTGGATTAGAAGCAGTCAAATGGAAATTTTAAAAGAGAATGTTGATGCGATGTTTACTTTTACTGATGTTTTCATTTTACTTTTTGCTTCAATATTTGTGGTTATGATTGCAGTTTATTTGGTTGTTGTTAACGTAAAGGAAGAATAAATGAAGTTTTTTCTTTATCTTACACTTTCTTTTTCACTTTTGTTTGCTACCTCGGTTGAGAGTAAAATTAAAAAGAGTAAAAGAGCTTTAAGCTCTAAAAAAATCCAATATAAAAAGATGGATAAAGAACTTTCATCTG
Organism: uncultured Piscirickettsiaceae bacterium; assembly: GCA_964388565.1. GTDB lineage: Bacteria > Pseudomonadota > Gammaproteobacteria > Thiomicrospirales > Thiomicrospiraceae > Hydrogenovibrio. The sequence continues at coordinate 1,619 of CAYMAW010000152.1, forward strand.
TAGCTAAAAAGATAGTCGCTGCAAAAAAAGAGCAAAAGAAGTTGAATTCTAAACTTTCTGAACTTTCTAAGAATATTAAAAGTAATGAAAATGTATTTAAAAAATTACAGAAAGAAGACAAAAAGTACGCTGTGGATTTAGAAAAGTTTAATACTGAGATCGACAAAAATCAAAAAAAGTTTTTAGACCTAATTGCAAAAAACTTTTCATTCGCATTGGCATTAGAAGAGCTTAATCAACCAACGACTGATTCAATTATGATGAAGGAAGCCTATAAGCTTTATGCCAAGAAAAATTCTGAGAAAATTGCAAAGTTAAGTAAAGACATAGCGTTTTTCAAGGCAAAAAAAAGTACTTTAAAAAGCAAAAAAGTAAATATTCAAAAAGCAATAGCTATTTATGCAAAAGAACGTAAAGAGTATAAAAATAAAAAAGCAAAGCAAGATAAATTGGTCAAAAATTTAGCAAGAGACAGAGCCATTTATAAAAAACGTTTTAATAAAATTAGAGCCAGTCGAAAAAGTTTAGAAAGAAAGTTAGCTAAGTTGAAAATTATTAAACGTTCTAATGATAAGGTAGCTAAAGCCAAAAGAATAGCCAAGGCAAAGCTGAAGCATAAGCATAAAGCACCTAAAATTATAGCTTCAATTTCTAGTGTAACGTATAGAGGAGGAAAAACCATTTCTCCTCTTAAAGGTTCAAGGCTTATTAAAAAGTTTGGAACATATATTGACCCTATTTATAAGTTTAAAATTTTTAACAAATCCATTACTCTAAAAGCTCCTTATGCTGGTTCAAAAGTACGTTCTGTGTTGGCTGGTAAAGTGGTGTTTGCAGAAAATTCGGGGGGGATGCTAGGTAAAGTTGTTATTGTTGAACATGCGAATCAAATGCATACCATTTATGCCAAACTCTCACGTTTAGCTCCAGGTGTGCATGTGGGTAAAAGGTTGTCACGTGGTACAATTATTGGTAAGGTTGATAAAAGTCTTATGTTTGAAGTAACTAAAAATAATAAACATATGAACCCCTTAAAGTTAATACGTTTATAATAGAAATGAAGAACCAAATCCAATAAGTCCACCAAAAATACCACCCCAAACCACCAACCAGCCTAAATGGGTGTGAATGAGTTCATGAACTAATTCATTAACCATTTGTGGTGTCAGCTCATTAAGACGTTTTGTAATGAGTTCTTCTACGGTTTTTAAAATGTCATCATTAAGTGATGAACTAGATAAGTGATGGTCAATTTGTGTTTTAAAAGTATCTGAACTGACGATACCCACAACAGCAGATTTAAGTTTTTTAGCAAAAGGCTCTTTTAAACTTTCTAAGGCTTTTTCACCCCCAAAGAGATTAAGCATGTCTCCCAGTTTTGATTCCATTACACTCTGTTTAAGTGCATTAAAGGCAGGAGAAAAATCAGCA
>CAYMAW010000153.1:0-3039 GCA_964388565.1 uncultured Piscirickettsiaceae bacterium
ACCGCGTTGCCTAATAAAGCGACCCGCCCCTGGTGATTTTTGATTTAGTTGGAAACACAGTAATTGGAATGTATAATCATTCGCATAAACTAATATACCCGAATCCGCAGATAGGATTCGGATACAGGGTGCTAGCCCTTTTGCTCTAGGGGCTCGCTAAAAATCTTAGTCGCACCCATAGGTTCGGCGGGCATTTTTAGTGAATCCATAGAGTAAAAGGGATGGTGCACTGTGCCAAATCCCTATCTGCGGATTCGGGTTATATTTTGATTAATTTTTTGATAGTTTTAAATATGCCTTACGATTATATGTTTCGTTTGTTACCCACCAATAGGCTTCTACTGCATAATAATTGTTCGTTTCACCTATTATTTTTAATGTCATATAACGATTATTTTCACTATTGGTCAACTTCAATTCGCCATTTTGAATCGCAATATTATTAAAATTTAAACTCCATAGATTGCTATTATTACCTTTATTAAAAGCATCGAAATTAGCAATACTGGCACTAGCTGTTCCCGTAAAATCTAAACTAGAATCGTCTCTATTTGTTCTTGTGCAATTACTTCTATCTTCCAAAACCTTGGTAATTGCAAACGATTTCCCATTAATTATTTGGTTACTAAAACTAGGTGGATTACTGGTAAATAAATCTGTTAGCGTATAAGCACAATAAGGTTTTTGCCCAACATAATTGCCTGCTTCGGCATAACGACAAACCACCCATTCACCGCCTCTATCGGTATTAGAGTTAGCGATAGCACAACCCACTTTTTTTGTTTTTTGCCAAACTACTTGAGTATAGTGACCGATTTGTTCATTTGCATAGCCCGATTTTTGCGTATTGGCCGTATAATCATAAAAGGCCTTTTCAACCGCCCAAGCATCAATAGAACCATCTACATTACCGCTAGCAAGATTGACACTTGAAATATCAATTGGGCTATCGGTTAAATAACCTCGACCATAATTTGACCAAGCAATATTTTCACCCTCTGCATAATCATCTTCGGTATGTAAATTTGGCTGAAAGGTTTTTGCATGGGGTTTCTCCACGCCAACATCGGATTGTTTAAAATTGTTGGCAAGATAATTCGCCCATGTTTGGGCATGTTGTGCGACACTTTCATCCCAAACTAAATCACTATCCGAAAACACTAATCTACGATAATGATTATGTCGATCAACTATTTTAGTTTTAATGGATGTATTTGTTGTTGGGTTTTCGTCACCCTCTCCAACTTCAGGAGTCGGAGAATCAGAGCTACCTCCACAGGCGGTTAAAACGCTAAAAACCATTAAGATTAATATTGAATTTAAGAGATAACGCATTTTCAGTTTTCCTCTAAAGTATGTGTAGTGAAATTATAACATGAAAATTAAAAGTACCCCCCCTGGCACTTTTTAGTTTTGACACTTCAAAACATTCTTTTGCTAAAATACTAGCTTATTTAACTTGAGACGCCGTCCATGCATATACAAGATATGGAAAAATTCCAACAAATTTTAAACTGGGTTTTTTCCTATTATGAAAAAGAATTGACCGATTTGACTTACGAAATGTATTGGAATGGTTTAAAAGAATATTCTATTGATGAAGTTCAAGCTGGCTTCAACGCCCATTTACAGCACCCTGAAGAGGGAAAATGGTGGCCAAAAGTTTCTGATATTATTAAGAACTGCAAAGGTGGTACACAAGATAGTGCCATGCAGGCTTGGCATGAAGTAGAAACAGCAATTCGTAAGGTAGGTGGCTATCAAGATGTGGTTTTTCATGACCCTTTAATACACCAAATTATCCATAAAATGGGCGGTTGGATTGACTTTTGTGATATTCCCGATGAAAAATCGTTGATGTTTAGAGCGATCGAATTTAAAAAAAATTACCGTGCGTTATATGCAACGCCAAAACAATTGCAACCACCCGTTGAACTGACTGGAATTGTTAATGCCCAAAATGCTAAAATAAAAAACGCTAAAAAACAACCGCCCGTTTTAATTGGCGACATTGAAAAAGCAAAAGCCGTTTTAAATAGACTGGTTAGCCCTGACAACTTGGTAACGATTAGCCGCCATGTAAAGAAAGCGGCAACAAAATTAAGTGGTAATATTCCATCATGAATTTCCAGTTTAATCAAATCGTTGCAAAACAGCTATCTCTTGAAGAGGCCATTATTTTGGGCTGGATAGAGCATAATCTAAAATCGAATACCACCACTTGGCAAGAAGTTGAACATTGTTTTTCTTTTTGGAGTGATGAGGTCTTGGCTCAAAGCTTTGCTCAATTACAAGCCAAACAATTAATTCAAGAAAAAAGAGATCCGCAAGGAAATTGTAATTTTGCTATCAACACACAAAAATATCACGAATTAACAGGGCTAACATTACAAAATAATCTACCTGCCGCGCAACCCGTAATATTAGATGATAATCTTAAAAAACATTTACAACGATTTAAAAATAACGAAAGCTTATTAAACAAAAAATTAGGTAAATTAATTTCAGAAAACCATCAAGAAATGATTCTTTACGCAACCGAAGAAGGACTACCTTTAGAGGTCGCAAACTCTAGTTTTGATAAGTTTCTACATTATGTGTCATCTCACCCAGAAAAATTTTGGAATTCTGACTTAATGTCTTATTGGGGTTTTTGGGTAAGTAATAATATTGATAGGCAAAAATTGACCACCAAAGGACAAGGTAAACGCTCCGCAGTAGAAAGATCAAACCTTCATGCTGGTTCAAACTGGCTTAAAAAGAAAGCGGATAATCCGCTCCTTTCCTCAAATGTTGAAATTACGAAGACCTAAACCCTAAAGTATAGCAAATCTTGTATGGTGGTTTTTTACCTAAATCCCCTGTTTTAGGTCTTGTTGGGGGTGCCCCTGGCAATTTTTAGATTTGGAGACGGTCAATGAGAGCCTCCATAAAAATCATATCTGAAAAGCTACTAATAATTGACAGCTACACAATTCAATTTAAGAAATAAAACCTAAACCAAGACAAAAACTGCCTGTTTGTAGTGATTTAAGTACC
>CAYMAW010000154.1:0-3010 GCA_964388565.1 uncultured Piscirickettsiaceae bacterium
GAGCCATAAGCCCAAAAAAATCATTAATATTAAAGTTATCATTGTTTTCATGTTTTATCTTTAAAATAGTTGCTTAAGGGTAAATCCCTTCATTTCTAATTGTTTAATTAATCCATCTTCACCTACAAGATGAGCGTGACCAACCAGAACAAAACTTTTTTTAGACGCATTAATAAGTGAGCTGATTTTAGGTAACCATGCTTGGTTTCTTACCACTAATAATTCATGGTATATTTTAGGAAAGCTCGTCTTCATTTCTTTGATAGAAACCTCTTCAAAAGCTTTTAAATCCCCTGCTTTCCAATGTTTTTTCATTTCATAAAGCTGTTGTTTTAATATCGGCAATTCCGCTAGACTATGTTTTATTAATTGGTCTTCATAACCTACACCCATTTCCGCTAGTGCAGAAAAGTGTTGTTGTAAACTTTCTAAACCAACGACCATTTTCCCTTCATCTTCTGCCTTATCAAAAAAATACTGGTCAACGCCTGTGCCTGCCATTTTTAGTTTTTGCAATTCAAATACGGTGAGTAGCATAGAAACATAGCCCACTTTAAAACGGTTAAATTTTTCAATACTTTGTCCGCTAGTTTTAAAATGCTGGGCTAGTTTTAGGTAGGTTGTTTTTGACAGATGGTGTTGCAATTTTTGCCCTGTGGGATAGGACATTACCGCCATTAAGTTTTGTTGAAAACTCGCCCCCGTGGTTTTACCCAAATCAATTTCCATCACTAATGCATCACTGTTATCGTAGGCTACTTGAAAGCCTTTTGGCAAAGGATAATCCGCTTTAGACAATAGGTGAATTGTTCCGCCTAGATAGAAGTGTTTGCCATCTTTTGAAACCTCCCAAACAGATGAATTTGCATAAATAGTCTGGGTAAATACAAGCATAAATAGCCAAAGGTACCCCCCCCTGGTGATTTTTGCTAAAGACTGCTTTATTTTATAATTCATGGACATTAAGTGCTTTTTAAATTAATTTATCTTTTATGATAACTTAAACTTTTATCAAAAGGAAATGTTGTGCGTATAGGGATTGATTTAGGCGGATCTAAAATTGAAATCATTGTGATTAATTCCGGCAATAAAGAGATTTATCGCCGGCGTATCGTCTCCCCTAAACATTCTTATCCAAACACCGTTACTGCAATCGTTAAACTTGTAGTTGATGCTGAAAAATCGGTCGATTCAAAAGCAAGTATTGGTATCGGCATACCTGGCAGTATTTCTAAAAAAACAGGCTTTATTAAAAACGCCAATTCAACTTGGTTAATCGGTGAGGATTTAAAGGGTGATTTAGAGCAAAAGCTAAGTCGTCCAATTCGCATGGCAAATGACGCAGACTGTTTTGCATTATCTGAAGCTTCTGACGGTGCAGGTAAAGATGCAGAAAGTGTTTTTGGCGTCATTATTGGCACAGGTTGCGGTGGTGGTTTGGTGGTGAACAAACAAATCTTAACGGGCGTAAACGGCATTGTCGGTGAATGGGGGCATAACCAACTGCCTTGGCAAACAAAAGCTGACAAAAATTTACCTTGTTATTGTGGTTTATCTGGCTGTAATGAAACTTTTTTATCAGGCACAGGATTCGCTAACCATTTTGCTATAAATGATAACCAACAATTAACCGCAAAACAAATTGTTGCTTTATCAGAACAAGATAACCCTGTTGCCAAGCAAGCGTTAGAAAATTATTGTATTTGGTTGGCAAAAGGTTTAGCATCTGTCATTAATATATTTGACCCCGATGTAATCATTTTGGGTGGTGGCATGTCAAATATTGCATTACTTTATCAACGCGTACCGCAACTTTGGGCGGAATGGATTTTTAGCGATTTAGTAGAAACAAAATTACTGCCACCTAAATGGGGCGATTCAAGCGGAGTCCGTGGTGCGGCTTGGTTATAATAATTTAAGGTAATAACAATGAATAAAATTTACAATGCTATTCTTTTAACCTCAAGCCTGCTTCTTTTTGGATGTGGTGAAACCTGACAATTATCTACTAGGTATTTACGAATTTTCTGCTCAGCTCCGCCACGATAAAAAATACCCGGGAAGCAGACAATAGCAGCCCTACCTTTGCTAGATAAATAATTTAAGGCATGCAACACAAAGGCAAAGTCGGCTTTAGATTTGGGGGCTAGCACGCCTGCTGGGGCAAAGCGGTCATCGTTAATTAGGGTTGGGGCGTCACTGCCTATCCATTTTACGGAATAGGGTGGGTTGGATACAATGGCATCAAAGGGTTTGTCATCACCAAAATGCGGATCTAACAGGGTGTTGCCTAGTTTGATATTGAATTTGTCGTAGTTTATGTTGTGCAAAAACATGTTCATACGCGCTAGGTTGTAGGTGGTGTGGTTAATTTCTTGACCAAAAAAACCGTCTTCAATAATATGGGCATCAAAGTGTTTTTTGGCTTGCAGTAAAAGTGAGCCAGAACCTGCGGCTGGGTCATAAATTTTATTAACGGTTTTTTGCTGGTGTAGTGCAAGCTGTGCAATAAGCTTAGAGACGCTTTGAGGGGTAAAAAATTCGCCACCAGATTTACCTGCATTGGCGGCGTAGCTAGAGATTAAAAACTCGTAGGCATCGCCAAACAGGTCTATTTGGTTTTCTTCAAACTCACCAAAACTAAGCCCTTTTACGCCTTTTAGCACGGCGGCTAAACGGCTGTTTTTTTCGGTAACGGTATTGCCTAGGCGGCTGCTGGTGGTGTCGAAATCGGCAAACAGACCTTTAATATCTGCTTCGGACGGATAGCCATTGGAGAGCTTTCTATGGCGGAAAATATGCTGGCTAAATCGGTATTTAGGTTGTCGTTACTATTGGCATGGTCGGTAATTTTTACAAACAACTGACTAGGGTAAATAAAATAACCTTTGGTTTTAATGGCGTCGTCTTTGATGGCTGTGGTGATGACATCATCAGCAAGTGTTGCATAAGGAGACACTTAATAACCGCGATTAGAATTTTATTGAGAAAAAATGTGCGTCAAGTTTCG
>CAYMAW010000155.1:0-3001 GCA_964388565.1 uncultured Piscirickettsiaceae bacterium
GAATGCCAACATGATGTACGGCAGGGTTTTTAATTAAATCCCAACCTTGGTAGGAAGCAGAACCGCCTTGGTTGGTTAATAATAAAGCGACCGCTTTAGCAATATCTAGCGATGAACCTCCCCCAATTCCGACGACGCTAACAGGGTCTTTGCCTTGGTTGTTTTTTTTAGCAAATCCTTGTACTTGTTCGGTAAGTGCATCAACATAGGTGGTTTTTGGTTCGTCATCAATGTTTAGCCAAATAACTTGATCTTGCGGTTGGTTTTGCAAACGCTTTGCCAGCGGTTTGTCTTTGTGAATTTCATCAACAAGAAAAACTACAAAGTCAGAAGGATCAACACGCTGTGCATCAAGCACATCATCTAGTTGGTCAAAGCTACCACGACCAAAAATCATTTTAGGTACGGTTTGAAAATTACGATGTTTCATGTGGAACTCTCTTATTTAAATATTTTCTTAAAGGCATTTATGCGGAATTGGATATCTTCTTCAGACCAAGATAAATTGATTAGCATTGAAAATGTTCTGCTCATAATGGCATCAGAAATAGGCGTTTTAACTTGTGTATAGTCAGGTCTTTCTACCACTAATTCAATTGGTAACTTAGCCGGCCCTTTCATTTGTTGAATATGTTGCCAGTTTTTCATATAGTGCCAGTTATTTGCATACCAGTAAAATACGGCAGGAACACCTTCTTCACCTAGTGCTTTTACGACTTCAATCGCTCGTTCTTCTGTTGGCATGATAATGCTTAAAAAGCCTGCGTTATCACCATTTTCATCAGGGATTGTTCTGAAAGTAATTTCATCAAATTCTTTTAAAGCCTCTTTTAACGCTTTTTTGTTTTTGCGTTGGGTTTTTAAGATTCGATCTAGTTTACCCCATTGTGCAACACCAACTGCCGCATTCATTTCTGATATTCGGTAGTTTGAACCCATTATTGGATGAGATTCTGCTCCACGATCTAAGCCAATATGATCATGACCATGGTCAGAGTATTGGTGTGCATTGGTATAAATAGCTTCATCGTTGGTTAGGATTGCACCACCTTCACCGCAAGAAATAGTTTTAACCGAGTCGAATGATAGCGCACCGACTTGACCAATTGTACCAAGGTATTGCCCTTTGTAGCTTCCGCCAGTTGCTTGGCAAGCATCTTCTAATAAGATAATGTCGTGCTTATCACAAATAGCTTTAATTTCATCCATATAGCCCATTCCACCACACATGTGGATAAAATTAATGGCTTTAATGTCTGGGTATTGGGCTATCGCCGCTTCTATTCCGCTAGGAGATAGGGTTAGAGTCTCGTCAATTTCAGCAAAAATAGGCACTGCACCAGCTAATACAATGGCTTCGATCGAGGCTACAAAAGTAAACGGAGGTACAATAACTTTATCGCCCGCACCAATGCCTGCTGATGCTAATGCAGTGGAAAGGGCTGTTGTGCCACTAGAAACTAGGTGGGCATGCTTTACATTTAAGCTATCGCAAATCATTCCTTCTAGTTCTTTTGCTTTCCAAACATCATTGCGCATGCCATCAAAGTTGTAACGAAAGGTAAATCCTTTATCCATTACTTCTTGTATTTGCATTTTTTCAGCATCATCAAAAATTTCAAATCCTGGCATTTTTAGTCCTCTATCAATTCATTAATTAAGTTACGGTGTGTAGCTGTTTGATTTTTTAAACTTAAACGGTTAGCTAAGAAAATAGTATGCAACTCTTTTAGTGCTATTTCAAAATTATCGTTAATAATTAGGTAGTTAGACTCATTGAAGTGTTTCATTTCATTAACCGCTTCGGCCATTCTAGCATCAATTGTTTCTTGGGTGTCCGTACCTCGACCCGTTAATCGTCGGTTTAATTCCCTTAAGCTTGGCGGTAAAATAGAGATGCTAATGGCATCAGCTCTTAGTTTTCTAACTTGCTGTGCACCTTGCCAGTCAATTTCTAGAATGACATCTTTACCTTGCTTTAGTTTTTCTTCAACCATCGTTTTTGATGTGCCGTAGAAGTTGCTAAATACCTGTGCATGTTCTAAAAAATCGTTTTCTGACGCTTTTTGTTTAAACTCTCCAATACTAACAAAGTGATAGTTTTTTCCATTTTCTTCGCCTGGGCGTATTTGACGCGTGGTCGTTGAAACTGAAACTTGAATATGGTTGTCTAATTCAAGTAATTTTGTAACAAGTGATGTTTTACCCACGCCTGACGCGGCAGAAATAATATAAAGAGAACCTTGCATAGTATTTTCCTCCATAGGATTTACCGTTACCTATAATCCCAATTTAGAAGCACAAATTTTGCACAAACTATTAATTCAGTAGAAGGATAATATCTCACACCTACTCATAATTTTCTAAATTAGGATTAAGGGTTACATTTTAACAGACTTAAAAGCATTTTGAGCTACAATAAGCCTATGCATAAAAAAAGTATATTTTTAGTTGGTTTAATGGGTTCAGGCAAGTCCTCCGTAGGTAGGATATTGGCAGATAAACTACATTACCATTTTGTTGATAGCGATCATATTATTGAAGATAAAACGGGGGTAAGTATTCCGATGATCTTTGATATTGAAGGCGAGGTTGGCTTTCGTCAGCGTGAGGAATATGTAATTGATGACTTGACGCAATTACCAGAAACTATTCTAGCAACGGGAGGCGGGGCAATTTTAAATGAAGAAAATAGAAAAAACCTTCGGTCTCGTGGGTTTGTAGTGTATTTAAAGTCATCGGTTAATACCTTGATGAAACGCACTAGAAATGATAGAAATCGTCCTTTATTACAAACCGCTAACCCCCAAAAAATATTGACAGACTTATTAGAACAACGCGAACCTTATTATTTAGAGGTGTCTGATTTGGTGATAGAAACTGAATTTGCTCCAATTTATAAAGTAGTTCGAGAAATAATTAGTAAATTAGAACAAGAGAATGTTGTTTAAGGAGGCGCTTAATAACCGCGATTAGAATTTTACGAAGAAAAAATGTGCGT
>CAYMAW010000156.1:0-3000 GCA_964388565.1 uncultured Piscirickettsiaceae bacterium
ATCCTAACTTCTGGCGGGAGAAAGGTGCGGGTCGCTAAGATTTTCGAAACATGCAACGGGTGGAGCTTTCTAAAAATTTAATTACTCCGTTCAGCGTTCCTTTGTCATCATTAATGCTTTCAATTTCATTAATAGCTTCTTCTAAACGATAGTTCGTACGATATAATGCACGATAAGATTTCTTAACTAAACTAAGCTGTTCTTTATCATAACCTCGGCGTTTTAAACCTTCGAGATTAACCCCTCTTGGCTCTGCAAGATTCCCTGAAACTGTCACAAATGTTGGAATATCTTGGCTAATCACGCTACCCATTCCACAAAAACAATGTTCGCCAATTTGTGAAAATTGATGAACTAAGCTATAACCACCTAATATTGCCCAATCATTTATCGTAACATGACCTGCTAACGCACAAGCATTAGCTAAAATGACATTGTTTCCAATAATACAATCATGTGCGATATGTACACCAGCCATTACCCAATTATCATTACCAATAATTGTTTTACCACGATCTTGTACCGTGCCACGATTGATCGTTACATTTTCACGAAACATATTATTGTCGCCAATAACTAAAGTGGTCGGTTCATCAATGTATTTTTTATCTTGTGGTGCGGCACCAATTGAACCAAATTGAAAGAAATGATTGTTTTTTCCAATGGTTGTTGGGCCAGAAATAACGACATGCGGTTCAACAATTGTATTGTCACCAATCGTTACATTATCGCCAATAATACTATAAGCACCGATACTAACATTACAGCCAATATTAGCATTTTCATGAATAATTGCTGTTTGATGAATCATTTACAAGTCCTTAACATTAAACGGGTCTTTGAGCACACTTCATATCACATGAAGCAATAACTTTACCTTCTACTTTAGCCACGCAAGAAAACTTCCAAATACCCTTTCTATTACCTAGTGTCTTGACTTCAAAGTCTAGTCTGTCTCCTGGCACGGCAGGCTTTCTAAACTTGCAGTTATCAATAGAAGCTAAATAATACATGGTCGTACCATCTAACTGCATTCCTTGTGATTTAAACGCTAAAATCCCTGTACATTGTGCCATGGCTTCAACAATTAATACGCCTGGCATAATTGGGTTTTCAGGAAAGTGCCCTGTAAATTGAGGTTCATTAAAAGTTATATTTTTAAACGCTCTTAAATAATCCCCTGATTCAAATTCAGTGACTCTATCAACGAGTAAAAAAGGGTATCTGTGAGGGAGATATTTAAAAATATCTTTAATGTCCATTTCCATACTTATTTTTCCAAACCTTGTTTTAATTTTTGTAATTCTTTTTCTAAAATTCTAATTTTTTTTGCTATTTTATCTAAGGACTTGATTCTAACGGTCGTCTTTTGCCAAACAGGTGTTTCTACGGCAGGAAAACCTGAATAACTCCCAGAGGTTTTAATTGTGTTGGTAATGCCTGCTTTTGCTCCAAAATGAGCGTTATCAGCTGTTTCGATATGACCCGTCACACCAACCTGCCCTGCAAAGATGTTATTTTTGCCTATTTTACTACTACCCGCAAAGCCAACCTGTCCTGCAACAGCACTTCCTGAACCTATTTCAACATTATGAGCAATATGTACAAGATTATCAATAATACAATTATCTCCTATAATTGTATTATTAATTGTTCCTCTATCAATCGCGCAATTATTACCAATCCAAACATTATTACCGATAATTACATTGCCTATTTGTGGGATTCGAAGCCATGTCCCTTTATTATTAGCAAAACCAAAACCTTGCCCACCAATAACCGTACCTGATTCAATAGAACTATCATTACCTATGTTCGTTTTTTCTTCAATCGTAACATTACTATATATAGTTACATTATTACCTAAACGGCTGTTTTTATTAATAACTGACCCATTGCTAATTTTACAATTTTCGCCTAAACGAACATCATCGCCAATAATAACATTTGACTCAATTTGACAAGTGTTCGGAATAACCGCAGAGCTAGAAATTATAGCTGATTTTGCAATTCCTGGCGAAATTAACCTAGGGTTTAATGCTTGGGCTAAAATAGCATAAGCTACATAGGGGTCTGCAACATAGATCTTAGTATTAGTAATGTTCTCATTAATATTTTTAGGTAAAAAAACAATACCTGCTGCGGTATTATTTAATTCAGATATTCTTTTAGGATCATTAAAAAAACTTAAATGAGCGGCCGTTGCCTCAGCTAAACCCGCTACCTGTTCTACTTCAACATTATTGTCACCGGCTAATTCAACATCTATTTTTTGTTTTTCTAAAAGATGGACTATTTCAAAGGCTTTCATTGACTTTATATTTACTGATTAAAATCAGTACGATTTTTACGATATTGTTCATCTAAAAAATTAAGAACTTTCTGCGTTACATCAATTCGATCATTCGTGTAAGCAATACCTTCATAAAGAATTAAATCAAAGCCTTCTTGTTTTCCAATTTCTTTTATGCCTTTATTAACAATACCCTGCAAATTTGCAAGCTCTTCATTTCTTCTTATATTGACCAGTTCTTGAATATCATTTTTTGTGCGTTGAATATCTCTACTTAATAGCCCTATTTCTCGCTGTGCGGACTGTCGTTGAGTCTCTGACAAAACCAATTTATTTTTTTGATAGTCTTTTTGCTTTTTATCCATTTTTTTTGCAAGTTTAGTTAACTCTGTTTGCTGTGGGCCGAACTCTCTTTCAAGTGTCAAACTTGCCGCTTTAGCTTGTGGTGCTTTTTCAAGTAAAAGAGCGATATTAACGACCCCAACTTTAACATCTTGAGAAAAACTTAAACTCGAAAACATCATAATTAAAATAGTAAGTGAAATGGCAAATAAGTTTTGCATGAATTATCCTTGTGTAATAGTCTTACAAAAAGAAGGAACTAATAACCACTAATTATTCTTTACTGAGAAAAAATCGTGATTATTAAGCTCCTCCTTAAGGAGACACTTAACAACTGATTGAAATTCTGCGTGGACTTCTAGCCC
>CAYMAW010000157.1:0-2996 GCA_964388565.1 uncultured Piscirickettsiaceae bacterium
CGCCACCGACTACAATCGTTTTCAAGACAAGGTCAGAACCGCACAGGTACAAATATTTAGCTTTGGTTGGAATGCTGATTACCCTGACCCTGAAAACTTTTTGTTTTTGCTAGCAGGAGAAAACGCGACCATTAACACCAACGGTGCCGGTATTAACAGTGCTAACTATGACAATCCCAAATTTAATCAATTATTTAGCCAAGTAAAAGAAATGTCCAACTCGCCCGAAAGACAGCAAATAATTAATAAAATGGTTGAAATTACGCGTAAAGATGCACCTTGGAGCTTTGGTTTTTACCCCAAAGAATTGGTGCTGAAACATCACTGGTATCATAATGTTTGGTTAAATCCGCTCGCCAATAATACCTTAAAATACAAACGAATAGATACGCAAGCAAGAAACCAAGCTATCCTTGAATGGAATAAACCTATTACTTGGCCAATTTGGTTATTATTGGTAATTGTTTTATTGTCCATTTACCCCTTTCTAAAAGCCTATCGAAACAAACAACAGGCGGTAATTAAATAATGTTTGCCTATATTGTTAGACGAATTTTGTTCGCGATTCCTATTTTGATAGGGGTTAACTTCATTACCTTTTCTCTATTTTTTATTGTCAACACCACAGACGATATGGCAAGGGCGCAACTAGGTGCAAAACAAACTAGCCCAGAGCTTATTTTAGAATGGAAAAAAGCACACGGCTATGATAAACCATTGTTTTTAAATACCGAAGCCGATAATACAATCGCTACGCTTACTGACACTTTATTTGTCCAACAATCCATTAAATTATTTTTATTTGATTTTGGTGTATCAGATGCAGGACGAAAGATTTCTGCCGATATTTCAGATAGGATAATTCCTAGCCTTTCCATTGCCTTACCTACCTTTGTGATCGGAATTATTACCAATATATCACTCGCCTTATTGATTGTACTTTTTCGAGGTTCAACGCTTGATTCCGTCACCATGATGGTGGCTGTTGCGATTATGTCAATTTCAGGCTTGTTCTATATTATTGCTGGGCAAGTGTTATTCAGTAAAATGCTTCATTGGGTTCCTATTTCAGGGTTTTCAACAGGTTGGGAGGGTATCAAGTTTATAATCCTACCCATTGCTATTGGCGTATTTTCAGGTATTGGGGCAGGGGTTAGATGGTATAGAAGCATCTTCCTAGAAGAAATAAATCAAGATTATGTGCGTACCGCACGGGCAAAAGGACTATCAGAAATAAAAGTTTTATTTGGTCATGTTCTTAGCAATGGCATGTTACCGATTTTAACGGGCGTAGTAGTGGTTATTCCAAGCCTATTCATGGGTTCATTAATCATGGAGTCCTTTTTTGGAATACCAGGGCTAGGAAGTTATACCATTGACGCAATCAGTGCCCAAGATTTTTCAATCGTAAAAGCAATGGTGTTTTTAGGCTCGGTACTTTATATTTTAGGGCTAATTTTAACCGATATTTCCTATACCATATTTGACCCAAGGGTAAGGTTAAACGCATGAGCATAACTTTATTATGGACTGATATGATGATTTGGGGGTTGATGTTCGTGCTTGCTATATGGGGTGTGCAAGTTTCAAAATCCGTACAAAGTAAACAAAAATGGCATCTGTTTTTTCAATCAAAAGTAGCCATGATTTCTGCCATTATCCTACTCTTTTATTTAGCGATAGCCCTGCTAGACTCAGTACAGATCATTTTTGCCAGGGGGGGGATGCAAACAGGGTTAGATATAATCTTAAACCACCTAATCACGGCAACCGAAAGAACCTATTCCGCACCCTTTGCCACCACAGAGTTCAACAAGTCGCTAGTCGTATCAAATAACGGTATAACAAGCCAAGTTTATCTACCTCTCAAGCATGTTATTGCAGAAACCTCTATTTTATTACAAACCATCTATGCCATTATTTATAGTCTAATAATTGCCAGTGTATTATTTTTTATACATCTAAACTGGTTAAAAATAAAATACCAAGTTTCACTTAAAGATATGTTTTTAAAAGTATTTAAATCCAAAACAACCACCCCTTGGCTGACCGCTTATCTTACCGTGTTTATACTGATTCTTTTCAGTGTCTGGGTTTATCATCTTAGCTATTTTTATCACATAATGGGCACAGATAAAGTAGGCGAAGATGTCATCTACTCCGCCATAAAAAGTATCCGCACGGGCGTACTAATCGGCGTACTATCCACCATCGTAGCACTACCCCTAGCACTTATTTTAGGTATAAGTGCAGGGCTATTTAAAGGTTGGGTTGATGATGTTATTCAATATATCTACACCACACTTAATTCAATACCCGGTGTGCTATTAATAGCCTCTGCCGTTTTAGTAATGCACACCATTATGAACAATAACCCCGACTGGTTCACCACCACCGAAGAAAGAGCCGACTTGCGACTATTATTTTTAGTATTAATTTTAGGACTAACCAGTTGGACTGGGCTATGTAGGCTACTAAGAGCGGAAACCCTAAAAATAAGTCAAATAGATTATGTAACTGCCGCCAAAGCATTCGGCGTAAGTAAAGTGAAAATAATCATAAAACACATCACCCCAAATCTAACCCATATCGTATTAATCACAATCGCCCTAGATTTTAGTGGTTTTGTACTCGCCGAAGCCGTATTAAGTTATGTAGGAGTAGGGGTTGATCCAACCATGAACAGCTGGGGCAATATGATAAACCAAGCAAGGCTAGAAATGGCAAGAGAACCTATCGTATGGTGGTCACTCATTTCAGCCTTCTTCTTCATGTTTGTACTACTACTTAGTGCTAATCTACTATCAGATAGAGTACAAAAAGTCCTAGACCCAAGAAATTAATGCTTTTTAGACATGCCCCTGGCAATTTTTGATTTTAGGACGGGGCAATTTTTTTTATCTATGCTCAGTTTCTCCTCAAAGATTTAGCAAACTTCTTTATTTGAGGAGGTTGATAAGGGTCATGGTCGCTTAGAAACCAGACGCTACTGGGTA
>CAYMAW010000158.1:0-2988 GCA_964388565.1 uncultured Piscirickettsiaceae bacterium
GACTATAATAGAATTGTAGAAATTAAATAATGGGTTCAAACATGCCTCAAGCTATTCATTTACAGAATACCGCTCTTTCTGTTATCGTGTTAAAGATATTTACTGATGACATTCAACAAGTTAAGTACGACTTGAATGAACGGGTTGAAGATCATCAAGATGAATTTATCGGTAAAGCTGTGGTCATTGAACCTAAAATTGAATTAGAAGATCCTACTTTTATTGCTTTATTGGTCGAATTTTTATATCAGTTGGAAATGATGCCCGTTGGGATTAAAACCGAAGATGAGTCAATGTTTTTACAAGCAGAATATGCAGGGCTAGCGATTATATCGGAAGAGTTTAGCGAAAAAACTAGTAGCCAAGGTACAATTTCAGAACCCGTTCAAGAAAAAGAGACCAATCAAATCGCTTTAACTGTTGAAAATGTTCGTTCAGGTCAACAAATTTATGCAAAAAATAGAGATTTAATCGTTTTAGGTTCAGTTAATGCAGGGGCAGAAGTCATTTCTGACGGCAATGTGCATATTTATGGCAAAATTAAAGGTAAAGTTTTTGCTGGTGCATCGGGCTTAAAAACGGCAAAAATATTTGCCTATAATTTTGACCCAGAAATGGTCGTTATTGCAGGCCTATATCAATTGTCTGAAGACATAGAAAACTATTATAAACAAGGGTTTGTAGAAATAAGCTTGAATGAAAAAGAAGATTATATTCAATATAGGAGAATGATGTGTCAACCGTAATTGTCGTCACATCAGGCAAAGGCGGGGTAGGGAAAACAACCACCAGTGCAAGTATTGCAACGGGTTTAGCGCTAAAAGGGTATAAAGTCGTGGTCATTGATTTCGATGTTGGCTTAAGAAACCTCGACTTAATGATGGGCTGTGAAAGAGCAATCGTGCATGATTTTATTAATGTCGTGCAGGGAGAGGTAGATGTCCAACACGCCCTTATTCAAGATAAGCGAATTAAAAATTTATTTATTCTCGCATCATCACAAACAAGAGATAAAGACAACCTAACCAAAGAAGGAGTTGGTCTTGCAATTAATGTCTTAAAAAAGCAAGGCTTTAATTATATTATTTGCGATTCACCTGCAGGGATTGAAAAGGGTGTTCAACTCTCACTTTATTATGCCGATGAAGCCATTATTGTCGCCAATGCAGAAATCTCTTCGGTGCGAGATGCCGATAGAATATTAGGGATATTACAGCACAACTCAAAAAGAGCAGGCGATGGGCTAAGCCCGATAAAAGAACACCTAGTTCTAACAAGGTATCAACCCGAAAGAGTCGAAGAAGGCGATATGCTATCTGTTGATGAAGTGATTGATTTATTAAATATTCCATTACTAGGGGTGGTTCCAGAGGCAAAAGAAGCCTTGCCTGCCGTTAATTCAGGTACGCCAATAATTCTCAATGAAACCACAGACGCATCATTAGCCTATCAAGATATTGTAGAAAGAATTTTAGGTGGCAGGCGTGAACAGCGGTTTATAACCATACCCCGTAAAAGCGTATTTAGACGGATTTTCGGTAAATAAACAAAAAATGCCAGGGGCATGTATTTCGCACCCAATCAAGGCATAAAAGTTGAATTCAATGAATAAAAATTTAAACCCTCAATTCCTCCAACTTAAATGGCAAACGAATTTTAATTACCAGTTTAACTCCATTCCCGATTTTTTAGAAATTTCAGCCATTTTTGTTTGATGGTTGGCTAGCTCGTCAGAGCTTGCCATCAATATTTTTAACGCAGGTCTATCGCTTGAAATACGATTAATGCCCGTTTCGTTAGTGAATTCATCTTCTTTTAATGACAAGTTAGTTTGTCCACCCGTCATCAGCAAATACACATCGGCTAAAATTTCCGAATCTAATAAAGCCCCGTGTAAGGTTCTGTTTGAATTATCAATACCCAGTTTTTTACAAAGTGCATCTAACGAAACTCTTTGCCTAGGGTAAGCTTTTCTAGCCATTTTAAGGCTATCAGTAATTTTACAATGATCCTCAATCGTTCCCCATTTATTCGGTGACAATAAAGATAATTCATGGTTAATAAAACCAACATCAAACGGAGCATTATGAATAATCAGCTCCGCACCTTTAACATACTCCATAAAATCATCAATTATCTCAGCAATAACAGGCTTGTCTTCCAAAAACGCATCGGTAATACCATGAACAGCAATCGCATCTTCAGGAACCTCTCTCTCTGGTTGAATGTATTGATGATAATTATGGTTGCTTAACTTACGCGAAATCATTTCAACCGCACCAATTTCAATGATACGATCACCATTTTTAGGGTTAAAACCAGTTGTTTCAGTATCAAGTAATATTTGACGCATTATTTATTCAATTTCTTTTAAAATAGGCACACATTATAAATAATTTAAGGATACGAAAGCATGAGAATTAAAAAAGGCAGTGAAGTTACTTTTCATTACGAATTAAGAGACGAGAGCGGTAAAATCATTGACTCAACCTACGAAGGCGAACCCGTCCACTATATTCATGGCGAAGGTGAAATAATCTTAGGCTTAGAAGAGTTTTTAGAAGGTGAAGAGCCAGGCTTTAAAGCAAAGCTAACCATTCAGCCAGAAAAAGGTTACGGCGTAAAGCGAGAAGACCTACTTGTTTTTGCAGGCCCTGAAAATTTTGACGACAATGTAGAAATAGAAATAGGATCAATCGTAGAAACAGAAGACCCAGACGGCGAAATTATTGAATTTAGAATTACCGATGTCGATGAAGACAAAGTATATTTAGACGGCAACCACCCACTAGCAGACAAAACGCTAGACTATAAAGTAGAGGTGATTGAAGTAGCTTAAGGAGGCGCTTAATAACCGCGATTAGAATTTTACTGAGACAAAATGTGCGACAACTTCCGTAAAATTCGACGCAATACCCCAGAGTACCCACTCTTAGGTAATTTACCCGCATTTGTAATATTGTAAAAAAAATCCGCAGTTCAACTTTA
>CAYMAW010000159.1:0-2975 GCA_964388565.1 uncultured Piscirickettsiaceae bacterium
TCCCTCTAGTGTTTGTTCTTTTTTACGAATATAACCATATAAAGTAACACCAAAAGACAAGCTTTTAGAAACTGGGGTTGCGTAGCTAATCCCAACAAGGGTAGTGGTGTCTTGGTTGTTATAGTCAATTTCTTGTTGTTTAATGCCGTTAGTTGCATCGGCAGTAAATACTTTGTTACCGCCATAAGTTATGCCAGTTACTCTTAGTCGTTCAGACGCCTGTAAATTGGTAAAACTATCAGACTGATCTTCAATTTCATAATTAGGAATGGTAATGGAAAAACCAATTGAAGCATCGCCTATTGGTTGAACAACCCCAAAATAATTAGCGACCATACCTGAAGCTGTTCGTGTCCATTTTTGATTTGGGTTAGATTTGCTAATTCCCTTGTAGGTTGTATTTTTATAATTAAACGCATTTACGGAACCAGAAATTTTTGGCTTGGAAGAGTAAACAACTCCAGCAGGGTTATAGTATAAACCTGAAGCATCGTCTGCAATAGCGGTGAATGCTCCTGCTAATCCTGCCGCTCTATCACCGACTAAAATATCTTTATAGTGATATTGATCGGCAAGTGCTACTTGAGGTAAAAGTAGACTACTAGAAATAGCTAGCACCAAAGTTTTAAGTAGTAATTGGTTATTTGTTTGCATTGAATCTATCCTCAAGTGTGGCCTGTTGCAAGTTATTTAACTGATATAATTGAAGAAGCTCATCAAGTTTGCTATAACGAGTTATCAGTGAAGGGTGGGTTTTATTGATAGTTGTTGTTGTGTTGTGTGTCGTCATAGGTAAACTAGAAATTCGTTTAAAGTAGCGACTTAATGCCGTAGGGTCATAGCCTGTATTCGCCAGTAACCAAATGCTGATTTCGTCGGCTTCAAACTCATCTTTATGTGACTGTAAGCCTTTGTTAAATAAAATCTCAAGAGTTTCGTCGATTGCAGTTTGAAATGCCTTAACAGCAGAGGCTCCGCCGCCCGTTAAAATAGCAACAAAACCCTGTTCAGGGCTTACTTTATTACTACGAATTCCTACTTTTTTAACATAGTGGCGTTTTTCTACATGGGCTATTTCATGAGCAAGTATTGCCGCTAATTCAGACTCATCTTGTACTTGATTTAGTGCACCTGTGGTAATGAAAACATAACCACCAGGCGTTGCAAAGGCATTAATGTCTTTGGATTTAATAACTAGAAACCGATAGGATAATTCGGATCTAACGCTGTTTCTAGCGACTAATTGACCGACCTTGTTAACATATTGGTTTAATTTATTGTTTTTTACTTGTTTGTATTTTCCGGTAATTTTACTGGCAAGTTCTCTACCAAATACAATTTCAGCTTCTATATCATCTTTTGAATAAGCGGGTTCAGGAACACTTGCACTTAAGCGTTCTCTCTGTTGAATTTGTGCATCAACTAAGTTTGTTTTTTCTGTGGCAAATGAATTTAGAAAAAAACTTGGAATGGTTAAGGTAATTATTGTAAAAATAATCGGTAAATTTTTCATTATTTACCCCCGTCAAGTAGCCTTGCAAAGGCATTCAATTGAGTCTCTGTTATTGTAAAAGACTCCATATAAATTACAGCTTTTAAATCAGTAGGCACATGACTAGTGTTGGCATTTGCTTTTGATGCCAACCCTCGCGCCGCCGCCGCGGTAGTAATAGCAGAAGTTCTTCTGTGTATGTTTTTTAAAAGATTATGTTTTTCACCCGTTAAAATCGTTGCCCTTTCAGTAGGTGGTGTTGTTTTGGTTAAAAATTTAGATATCCAACCAGAATACTGATTGTCTGTTTTTACATTTAACCATGTACCTTTTTTTCGGGATACCGTTAAGCGAGAACCTTTAGGTAGCTGTTTAAGTAGTTCAGATTTAAAATTTGGCTGTTTTAATAATTTGGCATGAATACTTGAAACATAACGAATTTCAGCTGCAAATACTTGTGTTGTAGCAAGGCTTATCAATATTAATATACTGATAAAAAAGGTAATTTTAAAGTTCACTGTGTCAACCATCCTTTAGATATCTCCATTTACCATTCCATTCTATATTTTTTTAGCTAAGTTAAAGTTTTTTTTGTAAGGCGTATAAGTTTACCTCGTTTTTCTAGTTGCTTTATGTGATAAGAATCACATAAAATGCTAAGTAATTATAATTTTTAAAAAAAAGAGTTTTCAAAAATGAATAGCATTATTTTTACCACCTTAAAAAATGTTTTCCCAACGCTAGAAAAATTAGAGATAGAGTCTTTATATAATGCCTCAGATCAAATTCATTGCCCTGCTAAAACCTGTATTACAGGGCCAAATGATGAAGATTATTCACTTTATGTTTGTTTGGTGGGTATTGTCAAAGTAAATTATGAATCTATTACAGGAGAAGAGTTAAGTATTATTTATCTGAAAAAAGGTGATATATTTGGTGAATTATCAGCAATTGATGGGGCGGAAAGATCTGCTAGTTGTATTGCTAAAACAGACTGCACATTGTTAAAAATCCCTAATCAGCTTGTTAAAGACTTGCTACTGAGTAATCAAAATTTTAACCGAGCCATTTTATTAGTGTTGATTAAACGGATTAGGGATACAGATGATAAGTTATTTTGTATTGGACGACACTCTTCGGCAGAAGTCATTGTAGATGAGCTTATAAAATTAGCTGACATAGATAGTAATAATCAGGATAGGGGTGAGGTACCGTTTGTTCCAAAACATCAAGAGTTAGCTTTGCTAGCCATTGTATCAAGAGAACAAACAACACGAACCATGAATAAATTTAAACGAGAAGGTTTAATTTATAAAGAAGGCGATAAATTAATTATCCCTTCTATTACTAAGTTACGCGCATTTCTTGGAAATTAGAATAAATTAGCATTTATAAATTGATGGGTTGCAATACTGGCAAAGTAACCTAACATAATCACGGGAGCCCACTTTAGATGGCTCACAAAGGTATATTGTCCTTTTGA
>CAYMAW010000160.1:0-2950 GCA_964388565.1 uncultured Piscirickettsiaceae bacterium
GGTTTCTGCAAGTTCTTTGTTAAGTGTAATGTTAAGTAGTTGGTTCCAATAAATCCCAAAAAACACGATAACCAGTAGCATTAAGCTTAGTAGCATGCCGATGTCGAATAAATCTATATTAAGAATATCTCCAAATAAATAGCCCATTATGTCAATTTGTATGTTGGGTTGTAGGCTTAATACTATTAGCCCTAATGCTAAACTGCTGTGGGCTAATATGCCGAGTAGGGTGTCGGTGGCGAGTTGACTTTTTTGTTCTAAAATAAACAGTGAAAAGCCGATGATGATTGATATTAGAATAACTGCATAGGTGGGATTGGTGTCAAGTAGTAGCCCAATACTGACCCCTAAAAGTGCAGTGTGGGCGAGGGTTGCGCCAAAGTAGGATTGTTTCTGCCATACCATAAATACGCCAAGTGGGGCGGATATGATTGCAACGAGTAGCCCGCCAATTAGAGCCATGATTAAAAAAGTGGGTGGGTTGGTGAGTAGTTCTATCATGGTTGGTTTCCGTGGGTGTGGTCACATTGGTTTGGGTTGTGGTGATGTTCGTAGATGGCAACTTCTTCAAACCCTGTGCCGAATATTTTTTGAAAGTTTTTATTTTCAGAAACGGAACTTGGCGAGCCTGAACAGCATAGGTGTTGATTTAAACATAATACTTTGTTGGTGCTTTTCATGACGATATGCAGGTCGTGGCTGACCATCAGTACACCGCATTTCAGACGGTTTTTAACTTCATTTATGATGTGATAGAGTTCTGTTTGCCCTTGTAAATCTACGCCTTGCACGGGTTCATCTAAAATGAGTAGTTGTGGTTTTTTTATGATTGCTCTGGCTAGGAGTACGCGTTGAAATTCGCCACCTGATAGATTTTTTAGTTGTTGGTCTTTTAGTGGTAGTATTTTGAGTTCGGTTAGGGTATTTTGTATTTCGGTTTGAGTTTTGGTTTTTTTAAGGCGACTTTCTAGCCAGTTTTTTTCGAGTGCGAGTTGTAAAAATCGTTCTACGGTAAGGGGTAGTGAGCTGTCTAAATATACTTTTTGTGGCATAAAACCAATGGTTAGCTGTTTTTTCTTTTTGATTGTGCCTGATGTTGGGGTGGTGAGTGATAAGAGTATTTTTAGTATGGTTGATTTACCTGCTCCATTTGGGCCAATTAGGGTAACGATTTCGTTAGGGTAAATGGAGAAGCTGACATTTGATAAAACTTGTCGATTATCATATTGATGGCTGATATTTATGGCATCAATAAGTGGTAAACTATCGTGATGGTTTTGGCTGATATTTTGGTCTGTGTTGGATGTTTGATTCATACTGTTAATTTTACAAGGATGGGCGTGGCTTTGAAAGGTGTTTTGGTTTTATTTTTGTTTTTGGTGATGTTTTCGTTAAATTTATTGGCTAAAACGGTGGTGGTTACTATCCCACCGTTGGCGTCGGCAATTAAACCTTTGTTGTCTGAAGATGATAAGGTGGTGGTTTTATTGGGTAAAAATCAGTCGGCACATAATTTTAGTTTAAAACCATCACATTTGTTTGCAATTGCAAAATCGGATTTAGTTATTTCTGTTGGTTTGGGGCTTGATAGTTGGGCAACAAAAGCGATTAAACGCAGTGGTGTTAGTCATGTTGAGTTTTCTGAACTTGATGGTGTTTATTTGCTAGAAACAAAACAAAATGCACATGGGCATGAACATCACGATCATGATAATCATGATCACCACGGTGCAAATTATGATCCGCATTTGTGGTTGGATATTGATAATATTAAGTTATTGGTGAGTCGTGTGGCGGTTGAATTGTCGGTTATGGATAGGTTGCCAGCTTGGTTGGAAAGGTTAGATAAGGCAAATAATAATATTAACTTTCGTTTGCAAGCTGTTAAAAGTAAACCGTTTTTGGTTCAGCATGCTGCGTTTCAATATTTTGATAGAAAGTACAACTTAAACAATATAGGTTCAATTCAAAGCAATGATGCCAATGTGGGTTTGAAAACAATATTGGCGTTAAGAAAAAAAATTACAAGAAAAAATGTGAGTTGTGTTTTTGCTTCACCACACCGTTCAACTAAACAAGTTAAGTCGTTGGTGAGTGGTTTAAAACAGCGAGTTAATATTGTTACTTTAAGTGCGATAGGTGACGCAAATTTGGACACTGTAAAACAGATGAATGATTTGACTGATGCTTATTTAAATTGTTTAAAATGATAAATGTGAATTTAATTGGTTTACCTGGATCAGGTAAGGCAAAAGTTAAGACTTCGTTAAAGGAGTTTTTTAAACAAAAAAAACTTGCACCAATTAATGTTTTAATTAATGACGATAGTAACCTAGAAACGGTTAATTGGTTGGTTATTGATATTCGTTCTAAGTTGAACCATTTACAAGCCGAAAAACATTTGGTGGATATTGCTAATAAGTCATCATTAATTATTTTTAATTTTGCTGAGGACTCCGCTTTAGATGTGCAGTCTTTTTGGCAAAAATGGCAAGCTACCAACGCACCATATGTTCCCATTATTCGTTTATTTTATATTGCTTTTAAAGATGATTTAAAGTTAGTTAAAAGCCTACAAAACCCGTCTAAAAATAGTTATAAATCATTAAGTTTACAGGGCGTTAATCTTGAAGTTGGCAAGTTGAATTTAGAACATTTAATGGCTGGTTTAGATGCTTGTAAGCAAAATTTGCAAATGGATATTTGGCGTGTAAAAGGTTCTTTTCAAACAACCGAATACACTCACCCAGTGGCACTAGAGGCAACCGTAAACCGTTGGGATACTTTCGCATGCGAGCAGGCGTGCGGAATTATTTCTATTGAGGGCTTTAATCTAAACAATGTTTTTTTAAAAGAAGTGGTTGATGCTAGCCAGTTATAACTTTAAGGAAACACTTAAGGAAACGCTTAATAACTAAGGTTAGAATTAGACTGAGAAAAAAGTGTCGCT
>CAYMAW010000161.1:0-2920 GCA_964388565.1 uncultured Piscirickettsiaceae bacterium
ATGATTGCTAGAGACTTTGAAAACCCCGTTAGCAATAATGGCGATAATAACTATGACCTTGCAATAACAGCAACTGATGCAGATGGCAATACTTCTTCAATAGATTGGAGTGTTAGTATTACGGATGTGATTGAATCTGCTTCATTTACTTTAGGTGACATTCTAAATACGAGCATTAATGAAAACAGAGTTTATACTTCTGTTTCTCCTAACCTATCAGGTAATACGCCAATTGGTACTGTAATTTATAGCCTTTCTGGTGCCGACGCAGATAAATTTACAATAGATCAGACTACAGGTGTTGTTTCAATGGATACTAAGAATTTTGAAGATCCTGAAGACAATGACGGTAATAATATTTACGAGCTAACCATTACGGCAACAGACAGTGATGACAATGAAGCCTTTATGAGCTGGAATGTGGGTATATTAGATACAGACGAATATCCTATTGCTAATTCTGGAACCGACCAAATCATTAATAAAAACACAGAGGTAACGCTAGATGCCACATCAAGTTATGACCCATTCTCCCTACCCTTAACTTATTCTTGGGAGTTTATATCAAAACCAGATGGTAGTGAAGCTCAAATAAATAGCAATACAAATGATACCGCAACATTTACAGCAGACAAACCGGGTAAATATGAAGTTATCTTAGTCGTTGATAATGGAGAATTTAATTCGTCTGATTCTATGTTAATTACTGTGCTAAATACGACGATACTTAGTTTAAATAAATCAGCGCTTGGTTCAGAACCTTGGTTTACAAATGGAACGATTACTGGCACTTCATTAATTCAAGATATCAATCCAAATGGAGACTCATCACTGGCGTTAGGTGATGACTTTTCTGTTCTAGACATGAATGGTGTTTTCTATTTTATGGCTGATAATGGTTTAAATGGTCAAGAACTTTGGAAATCAGACGGCACCTCTGCTGGTACGACAATGGTTAAAGATATTAACCCTGGTACGGGAAGTTCAACCCCACACAACCTTACTAAAAGAGGAGATCTCATCTATTTCTTTGCTAACAATGGTTCAGATGGCATAAAACTTTGGGTAAGTGATGGAACGGGGCAAGGAACACTTATGTTCAACGACATTAGTAATCAGACGGCAAATGACCCAAACAATCCAGAAAACTTAATTAATATTAATGATACTCTTTTCTTTAGTGGTACAGATGCAGCAGGAAAAGTAAAACTTTGGAAACAAAATAACAATTCTGGAAATATAGAAAAAGTCTCTGACCTTAATGCATTAGGAAACGACGCTGAGCCAAGTAGTTTTATAAATATGAATGGATTCTTATACTTTACTGCGATAGATAGATTTGATGGTCGAGAGCTTTGGAAGAGTAATGGAACCGACTCAGGGACGGTGATGGTTCAAGATATTAATACTTTGGGTTCTTCAAACCCTCGTGACTTAACTGTTATTGGTAATACACTGTATTTTAGTGCCTTCTCGGGCTCAAGTGGGCGAGAACTTTGGAAAACTAATGGAACGGCTATTGGAACAAGAATGGTTAAAGATATAAATAATACCCCTTCATTCTTTTCATCAAGCCCTGAAAACTTACTAAATATTAATGGTACGCTTTATTTTACGGCTTTTGTCCAAAGCAATGGTGGTAGAGAACTTTGGAAAAGCAACGGTCAAGCATCTAATACAGAGTTAGTTGAGAATTTAAATGGATCGGGAATTTCTTCTGACCTAAACAATTTAACGAATGTTGACGGTACGCTTTATTTTACGGCTAACGATGGTAATTCTGGCGTTGAACTATGGCGAATAGATCCTGCAACCTCTTTACCTGGATTAGTAAGAGATATTAATATTAGTGGGAACTCTAATCCTGAAAATTTACAAGAACTAAATGGTTCACTAATATTTAGCGCATCAGATGGTTCTGGCGGTGACGATGTTCACCTTTGGAAAACTGACGGTATACATGCAAATACCATAATATTAGAAGGTAGCTTCGCACCTTCACCTTAATCAGCTAATTAAAAAGTAAGTTACTTTTTAGAAAATGGGCATACACCACCTGCCCTCTTCTACCCTAATCCGTAAATAGAATTTGGATATATAGTGCTAATTTACCCACCTACATTATGATAAATTTCTTGCACATCATCTTGATCATTTAACGCATAAAGAAACTTATCAAATGCGTCTAAATCTTCTTCAGATAGTTCCGTGTAGTCATGTGGTATAAAGGTTATTTCATCGGTATCTAATATTAAATTAGCTATTCCATCCATCAAAGCTTTTTTAGTCTTAAAATATTCATTCGGTGGGGTAAAAATACTGACTACCCCATTTTCTGATTCAACATCGGTTACATCAATATCTGCTTCCATTAAAATTTCAAGCACAACATCTTCATCATTATGTGCAAATTCAAAAATTGACGCATGATTAAACATATGTGCAACCGTACCAACAGTACCTAACTTAGCTTTTGCTTTAGTGAATACGCCACGCACCTCGCCAAAAGTACGATTATTATTATCAGTTAAGCAATCAATAATCACCATACAACCACCAGGTCCAAACCCTTCAAACCGAACGGTTTGAAAATCTTCTCCACCTGCCCCAGACGCTTTTTCAATCGCTTTATCAATGACATGTGCAGGCACTTGGCTTTGCTTTGCCTTTTCAATTAAACGGGCAAGCGTCAAGTTTGAATCGGGGTCTGCCCCGCCATTTTTTGCGGCAACATAAATTTCTCGACTTGCCTTCGAATAAATTTTTGCCTTCATGTTCGATGTTTTTGCCATTGAATCTTTGCGGTTTTGGTAAGCTCTGCCCATTATCTTTTTCTCTAAATTATGATTAAATTACTTATAGGAAACGCTTAATAACTAAGGTTAGAATTAGGCACTTTTTACCAGTATAAAATAATCTT
>CAYMAW010000162.1:0-2899 GCA_964388565.1 uncultured Piscirickettsiaceae bacterium
AATATAAATTAACATGATTGCTATCGCGGCAGGTGTAATACCTGAAATACGAGAAGCCATGCCAATCGTTTCTGGCTGATGGTCGCGTATTTTTTGTTTAACCTCGTTCGACAAGCCGGAAATAATATCCAAATCTAAATCAACGGGAATTTTAACCTTTTCTGAACGCTGTAATTTAGCAATATCAATTTTTTGTCGGTCAATATAACCTAAATATTTCGCCTCAATCTCAATTTGCTCAATCACCAAAGGGTCTGTAACCGAATCACCAAATACATCCATTTCAGCTAAAGCCGAATAAGTTACTTTTGGGCGTTTTAATAAATCGTATAACCTCTGCTCTTTACTTAAAGGTAAATCCATTAACCTTTCCGCTTTATTAGCTTCGGGGTGCTTTGGGTGAATCCAAATATCTTTTAAACGGGATAGCTCTGCATTAAAAGTGGCTAATTTACGCTGAAAAGCATCCCAACGAATATCATCAATCAAGCCCATTTCACGAGCAATCGGCGTTAAGCGTTGGTCAGCGTTATCTTCGCGTAACATTAGGCGATATTCTGCACGAGAAGTAAACATCCGATACGGCTCTTTTGTACCAAGCGTGATTAAATCATCAACCAATACACCTAAATACGCTTCATCTCTACGCGGAGTCCACGGATCTTTTTCTTGCGAACGCCGTGCCGCATTCAAGCCAGCCAACAAACCTTGTGCCGCCGCTTCTTCATAACCCGTTGTACCGTTTATTTGTCCTGCAAAATACAAACCATCAATCGCCTTTGACTCTAACGACATTTTTAAACCGCGTGGGTCAAAATAGTCATACTCAATGGCATAACCGGGACGCATAATTTTGGCGTTTTCCAAGCCTTTCATTGACCGAACAATCTGTACCTGGGTTTCAAACGGCAAACTCGTTGAAATACCATTCGGGTACAACTCATTAGAATTTAAACCCTCAGGCTCAATAAACACCTGATGCCTGTCCTTATCCGCAAAACGCATTACCTTATCTTCAATCGACGGGCAATATCGTGGGCCAACACTATCAATCTCGCCGTCATCAGAATACATCGGCGATTTATGAAGCGATTCACGAATTGCATCGTGAGTTTGTGGATTAGTATAAGTAATATAACAAGGCACTTGTCGTGGGTGCATTGACACATCACCCATAAACGAAAACACTGGCAAAGGCGTATCGCCAGCTTGTAACTCCATTGCCGAAAAATCAACCGTTCTCGCATCAATTCTTGGTGGCGTACCCGTTTTTAAACGGCCAACAGGTAAAGACAACTCGCGAAGCATCGCCGCCAAACGGTTCGCAGGTTCATCACCTGCACGACCGCCCTCATAGTTTTGCAAACCAATATGAATTTTACCCGCTAAAAAAGTACCCACGGTTAACACCACTTGCGGTGCATAAAAATCCAAACCCATTTTGGTTCTAACGCCAGCAACCTGACCATTTTCTACAATCAAATCATCAACAGGCTGTTGAAAAATAAATAAATTATCTTGGTTTTCTAAACGGGTAAGAATTGCCTTACGGTATAAAACACGATCCGCCTGAGCACGAGTAGCACGCACCGCAGGGCCTTTTGAAGCATTCAAAGTACGAAACTGAATACCAGCCTCATCAATCGCCAAACCCATTACACCACCAAGGGCATCAATTTCCTTAACCAAATGCCCCTTACCAATCCCACCAATTGCAGGATTACACGACATCTGCCCAAGCGTATCAATATTATGAGTCAGTAATAAAGTGCTAACACCCAAACGAGCAGAAGCTAAAGCCGCCTCCGTACCCGCATGACCACCACCTACTATAATTACTTCATACTTTGTCATAACCAGCCGCAATTAATTTAAAAAAGAGATTATACCAAGTAGAGGTAGTACGGGAAGTTTTTTAGTTACTTGAATGGCACTTTAAGAATTAGAATAGATAAAGCAAACCAAGGTTCTAAAATATTCGCTGAATTAGAAACCGCCAAAAATAAAGAAGATGAACAGGAATCTGCGATTAGTAAAAGGGTTCAAAGAAAATAATGATAAATCATTAAAAATCTATTGGTTATGATGCATGAATTATTTTATGTAAAGATATTAATGAATCTACTCCATTACTAACCTTTTCTCCAAGTATTTTACTGTCAATGATTGGTATTGCAGTATTACTGCCATGACTGGAAAATAAAACAAGTTGCAGTTTAATTTTTAAATTATTTTTTAAAAAAATGCCTTAGTATGCACGGTAGCATACAAGGCATTTAAAGACTAAGCCTAATTAAAATTATCGTTTAGAACTCCATGTCTAACTGAACACTTACCAGCATAAACAGAACAGCTAAGTTGTTGATTATAAGTTTTTTGTTTCATAAAAAAAAGCATAACACATATAACTAAAAACGCAACTAATAATTACTGTTTGTACTATCCCCCTACAACCTTATCCCCGTATCTTGCGGTGTATTGGGTTTGGTTAGCACTTGCCAGTAGATTATGGAGAGTAGCAAGAAGCCTATTGCCCAACCCCATTGAGTTAGTTGTATCCATAGCATGTAGAACTCTGGTATAAAAATTGGCGGTATTATTCTTACAACGGCGGTTATTGCTAAAATGACAAACACCCAAATAACTAATTTTGATGGGTTAAATACATTGCGATTGGTATGCCCTAACGATATTCTTGCCATGATTGCGGAACATAGTAACCCTATCCCACCTGCGGCGAGGGCGTGAATGGCTATGGATTGGTTTAATATTTCTAGCCCGACAAATCCGTATAACCCCATACCGACGACCATAAAGGCGTAAGAAAAATGTAGTGGCCAAAGTAGTGATATTCCCCATATTCCTTGGTTGTACCAAAGTTTTACGCGTATCATGCCGA
>CAYMAW010000163.1:0-2860 GCA_964388565.1 uncultured Piscirickettsiaceae bacterium
CCGTGTTAATCAGAAAAGGGTGTTCTGTAATTTCTTGCAGATGATTTAGATGTATTTCAGTTTGTGTTTTTGCTAACTCGAATGGTTTCATTTTATAGAAGCGAATATCGTAGCGAATAGGGGTTTGCCATTTAAGTATTTTCATACTGGTGCGTCTGTATTCATTTTTTAGGGCGATTTCATTAAACGCTTTTTGAATATAGTTGATATCTTGCCATGTTTGCTTGGCAAAAGTTAGTGGGCTTAGTAGGCTGATGGCGATTAATAGAACGAAGTGTTTCATAATTAACTTTTCAGTAGTTTTTTAAGGTAGTGACCAGTATAGGATTTTGTATTATCCGCAATCTGCTCGGGTGTGCCTGTGGCAATAATTTCACCACCGCCTGCACCGCCTTCTGGTCCTAGATCAACAACCCAGTCTGCGGTTTTTATGACATCTAAGTTATGTTCGATAATGACGATGGTATTGCCTTGTTTTTTTAGGTTTTGAATGACTTTTAACAGTAGTTCAATGTCTTGAAAGTGCAAGCCTGTTGTTGGTTCATCAAGGATATAAAGCGTATTTCCAGTATCGCGTTTAGATAGCTCTTTGGCTAATTTAACACGCTGTGCTTCACCGCCAGAAAGGGTAGTGGCACTTTGCCCAAGTTTGATATAACCCAAACCGACCTCCATTAACATTTGTAACTTTCGATGCAAGACTGGAATAACCTCAAAAAATACTCTTGCATCTTCGATGGTCATATCAAGGATTTGGTGAATATTTTTGCCTTTGTATTCGACTTGTAAGGTTTCACGGTTGTATCTCGCCCCACGACAACTATCGCAAGACACATACACATCGGGTAGAAAGTGCATTTCAACTTTAATTACACCATCGCCCTGGCAAACTTCGCAACGACCGCCTTTAACATTAAAACTAAAACGCCCTGGTGTATAGCCTCTAATACGAGATTCTGGGGTGGCAGAAAGTAGCTCACGAATGGAGGTGAATAATCCAGTGTAAGTAGCAGGGTTGGAGCGAGGTGTTCGTCCAATTGGGCTTTGGTTAATATTGACTACTTTATCAAAGTGTTCTAGCCCTGTTATTTTTTTATAGGGAGCAGGTTCAAGTTCGGCACGATTGAGTGCGGTGGCTGTAATTTTGTACAGGGTTTCGTTAATCAAGGTTGATTTCCCCGACCCTGATACGCCTGTAATACAGGTTAATAACCCTGCAGGTATTTTTAAGGTTACATTTTGTAAATTATTTCCTGTTGCTCCGTGAATGGTTAACCAGTTCTTTTTGGGTTTTAATCTTTTTTCAGGAATTGCTATCCCACGCTTTCCACTTAGATATTGTCCTGTTAATGAATTAGGATTATTCATTACTTCTTCCGGCGTTCCTTGTGCAGTAATTTCACCACCGTGAATGCCAGCACCAGGGCCAATATCTAGTACAAAATCAGCAGAACGGATAGCATCTTCATCATGTTCAACAACAATAACCGTATTTCCTAGATCTCTTAAATGGTTTAAGGTAGTCAATAAACGGTCGTTATCTCTTTGGTGCAAGCCAATTGACGGCTCATCTAATACATACATTACACCCACTAGCCCTGCACCAATTTGTGATGCTAAACGAATACGCTGTGCTTCTCCACCAGAAAGCGTATCGGCACTTCTGTCTAATGAAAGATAGTTTAATCCGACATTGACTAAAAAACTTAAACGGTCGAATATTTCTTTGGTGATTTTACTGGCAATTTTCCCTTTTGCACCAGGTAGGGTTAGCTTGCTAAAAACCTCATGTAGTGAGCCAACTGGTAGTTCTGTTAAATTGGAAAGAGTGTAGTCTTGCACAAAAACATTTCGTGCTGCGATATTTAATCGGCTTCCGTCGCAGCCATTACAAATTTTAGAAATACGGTATTTATCCAGTTCATCACGCACCGATTTTGATTTAGTTTCCATTAAACGGCGTTCCATGTTTGGAATGATGCCCTCAAAGCGTCGTTCTTTTGAATAACGACCGTGGGGCATGGGTAATTTTTCTGTGCCTGAACCCTGTAATATAAGTTTTTGCTGTTCTGCGGTTAACTCTTCCCAAGGTGTTTCAATGTTGAACTGGTAAAAGTCAGTAACGGCTTTTAAAATGTCATAATAGTATTTATGTCGTCTATCCCAACCACGAATTGCACCACCTGCGATGCTTAATTCTGGATGAATAATGATTTTTTTAATCTCAAAAGTTTTCTTTACGCCAAGCCCGTCACAAGTTGGGCAAGCACCGTGTGGGTTGTTGAATGAGAAGGTGCGAGGTTCAAGTTCGGGTACAGAATAACCACAGCTTGGGCAAGAAAATCGTTCTGAAAACAGTAGTTCGAAGTCATCTTCTTTATCCATTGGAATCACTTGTGCGATTCCTTCAGCGAGGTGGAGGGTGGTTTCAAATGATTCTGCTAAGCGTTGTTTGATGTCTTTTCTAACTTTAAAGCGGTCAACGACAACTTCAATATTGTGCTTAGTATTTTTATCTAATGTAATCGAGCCATCTAATTGCATTAATGTGCCATTAATTCTAGCACGCACATAGCCTTGTGCCTGTAATTCATCTAATAAATTTTGATGCGTACCTTTTTTACCGCGTATAACGGGTGCAATCAATAAACACTTACTGCCCTCTGGTAAATTTAAAGTATGGTCAACCATTTGGCTAACGGTTTGGGCAACTAAGTCGGAATGATGCTTGGGGCAACGAGGAGTACCCACTCGTGCGTAAAGTAATCGAAGATAATCATAAATTTCGGTTACCGTACCAACCGTTGAGCGTGGGTTGTGGGAGGTTGACTTCGGTTCGAATGAAATGGCAGGTGATAAG
>CAYMAW010000164.1:0-2748 GCA_964388565.1 uncultured Piscirickettsiaceae bacterium
AATCTTTAAAGTAGGTTGCATTTTTTGTATAGTCAAAGGAGATAAATAAATACTGCGTGTGTGGAAACACTTGCAAGGTTTGAGTCTAATCTTTGCCTAAAACCCCTTATCCGACAAAATATTCAGGCTAGATCTAAAAAGTACCAGGGGGGGTTATTCTGGCAATTCATCTTCAATTGTTACCTTATTTCGACCATTTTCCTTACTAAAGTAAAGAGCTTCATCAGCACGGTGAATAAAATCATCGAGAGTTTCACCTTTTTTGTAATGAGATATGCCTGCTGAAATGGATAAATCAAGGTATTTATCGGTTCGTTTAATGTGTAATCTACTCTTATCAATTTTTGTACGGATGCTGTCGGCTAGCTTAAAGGCGTTATCTTTATTGGTGTCTTGTAAGATAAGAATAAATTCTTCACCACCTGTTCTAGCAATTAAATCACGACCTTTTGTTTCATTGTTAAATGTTTTCGCTAAGTACTTTAAAACACTATCACCAATAAGATGCCCGTGTTCATCATTAATAACTTTGAAAAAATCAATATCAAAAGCGACTAAAGATACATTAGCATTCCCTTTAGATTGGCTTATCATTGCCTTTAAGGTTTCATTAAATCCTCGCTTGTTTAATAGCCCCGTCAGTTCATCTGTTCGGGCTAATAAATTAGCTTGACTAAGTTGCTTTTTAAGTAAATTCACTTCAGAGGCAATTTGTTCAACACTGGACAGTAATTCAGTAGAGTTTTCTTGAGAGTCTTTTAAATGAGGAATGATTTTGCTTTTAATGTGTTTCAGTGTACCTTGAGAATCATCTAAGATATCTGTTTTAGCAATATCCTTTTCTAGAGAAGATAAATTGTTACCAGAGAGTTCAGCCCAATTATTTATATTTTCGAGAAGATGGTCTAAAATAGCCGAAAATTCTTCATAAGGTAAATGGCGTTGAATAATTTTTGCCCAAAGATTGGTGAAAACTATTTGAGCGGTATTATCATCATAATTATCATCTTCAATTAAAGTATTAATTTCTTCAACTAGTTCATCGTCTTGGTCAATTAATAGTTCATAAATTAAACTGTAATGAATTGGATTAGGTTCAATTGATATTTTTTTAGAGAGCTCTTTAATTTTAGAAAGAGTTTCTAGTGCAGTTTTTTCACTATCTAAGCTTTTAATATTATATCGATCGGTAAATTTCGTTTTCATTCTGAAAATCCTAAAAAAATTCAACTTAATATGTATAGTATAGGTTATACATGATCTTGATAGTTTATTAAATGGTGAAAAAATGACAAATAAATTACCCGGAGAAAAATATTCCGAACAAATTAATGCAAGATTTTGGTTAACAGAAAATGATACCTACTTAGGGATAGGTAGGATAACTTTGCTAGAAAAAATAGCTGAAACAGGTTCTATAAGTGGTGCCGCAAAAGAAATGAAAATGTCATACAAAAAAGCCTGGAAAATAATAGATGATATTAATGGGATATATAAAACCAATCTAGTGGTAAGAGAGCAAGGAGGGAAATCAGGGGGTGGAACCCACTTAACTCAAAAAGGGCAGGAGGTTGTGCGCTCGTTTCGTCAACTAGAGAATAAGCTAAGAGAGTTTCTAATAAAAGAATCTAGTAAAATAAATCTATAAAGTATTGACATTTGTATGAAAATGTCTAAAATTACCCCCTTTCAAGTTGTTGCTTAAGTGAGTGCTATCCATCTAATAGCAAATTTTTCGTAACGGCTTCAATCCCTTATTGCCCGTTAAAACAATAAATGATTACATTATATTAATAATGTAGTTGGGATTAAAAACAGAATAAAAAATTAGGACAAAAGCTATGAGCACATTTGTTGCAAAACCTGCAGAAGTAAAACGAGAGTGGTTCGTTGTAGACGCAGAAGGAAAAACACTAGGTCGCATGTCGGCAGAAATTGCAGCCCGTTTACGCGGAAAGCATAAAGCAGAATATACACCTCATGTAGATTGTGGTGATTATATTGTTGTCATTAACGCAGAAAAAATTGTGGTAACTGGTAACAAGCGTGAAAACAAGCTATATCATCATTCAACAGGTTATATTGGTAATTTAAAAACCACCAGCTTTGAAAAAATGATTACTGATCATCCAACTCGACCAGTAGAAAAAGCCATTAAAGGAATGCTTCCTCGCGGCCCTCTAGGTCGAGCGATGTTAAAAAAGCTAAAAGTATTTGCTGGTTCAGAACATACGCATACAGCACAACAACCTAAAGTACTAGACATTTAAAGGACAAAACAATGGCAACAGAAAAATTCTACGGAACAGGTCGTCGTAAAAGCTCAGTAGCGCGTGTATTCCTTACCGCGGGTACAGGTAAAATGACCGTTAATGGTCGTGATATTAATGAGTATTTTGCTCGCGATACCGATCTAATGGTAATTAACCAACCACTAGAAGCAACCGAAAATATTGAAAAGTTTGACGCATACATTACCGTAGTTGGTGGTGGAACAACGGGTCAAGCTGGAGCAGTTCGTCACGGAATCTCTCGTGCATTACTTGCATTTACAGAAGAGAATCGTTCAGCACTTCGTCAGCGTGGTTTATTAACGCGTGATGCTCGTAAAGTTGAGCGTAAAAAAGTCGGTTTCAGAAAAGCGCGTCGTCGTCCACAGTTCTCAAAACGATAGTTTTCAAACTAGCGAATATTTTAAAAAGCCTGCTATATGCAGGTTTTTTTATGCGTAACCCAAATGCTTGTGTT
>CAYMAW010000165.1:0-2717 GCA_964388565.1 uncultured Piscirickettsiaceae bacterium
ATTATTTTACGCATAATCATGATTTTTCACTCAACAAAGCGGAGAAGAGCCAAACATTGGTTTCACAAGAAAGTGGAATCAATAGCTTGTGAAATATTTGCGTTTCTAAATAGGAATTAGGGAATAAGATTACTTTAACTTTTTAATTCGCTCTTGTGGGCTAACTACATCCGTTAAACGCACGCCAAACTTATCATTAATCACCACTACTTCACCATGTGCAATGAGTGTACCATTAACTAATAAATCTAACGGTTCTCCGGCAAGTCTGTCCATTTCAACGACGGAACCTTGCGTATAAGACAAAAGGCTTCTAATCGATACTTTTGCACGACCTATTTCAAGCTGTAAGGTAACGGGAATATCAAGTAAAACATCTAAATCTACTTTTTCAGAACTGCTACCACGACCTTTTTGCAACTTTTCAAATGCCACTGGATCAATATCACCACTGGAAGTTTGGTCTAATTCCGATTGTTCTGCTAAAGCGTTACCCCAAGGATCTTCCTCTCCACCTTCAAGTAACTCATCTTCAGAAGTCGAGTCCGCTTGCTCTTGAAGAGCATCGCCCCAATCACTCATATCATCTTCTTCACTCATTATTCCATTCCTTTATATTTTTAATCATCCGCTCTTCGTAGGCAGGATGATGGAGTATTTTTTCAATTTCTACTGCTTTTTTATTATTATTACTTTCACCAAGTTTTCCCTTTACAAAAGCAATACCCTCTACTTTAATGGCGACTTGATCGGGCATATCAATCGGAATAATATCGCCTTTTTCCATACGCATCACATCGTCCATGCTTAATTTAACTTCAGCTAAATCAACACTTAAATTAACTTCAATATTTTTAGATTCTTCTTTTAGCGTTCTTGACCACCTATTATCAGATTCCCCTTGAAGGTTAGACATACCTTCTTCAAGCTTATCTCTAATTGGCTCTAAAATAGCATAGGGCATCACAATATCAATGCGTCCTTCTACCCCTTCAAACCGGATATTAATAGGGCTAATTACAATCATATCCGTCGCATCAACAATACTTGCAAACTTAGGGTTCATTTCGGAATGAAGATAGTCCACTTCAATATCCATAACCGGCCCCCAAGCTTTTTGCAAGTTACTTGAAATAATATCTAAAATACTTCTTACCATACTCATTTCAACAGGCGTATATTCCCTACCCTCTATTTTAAAGGGTAACAAACCTGTTCCACCAAAATACATATCTACCGCAGTAAAAATTAATTTAGAGTCTAGTGTAAATAATGACACGCCATTTAAAGGGTTAATTCGATATAAATTTAAGCTAGTTGGCACAAAAAGATTACGCAAGTAATCAACCATTTTAATAATTCTAACTTCGCCTGCTGTTACTTCAACACTTGAAAGTATCATTTCATTAAAATGTCTTTGAAATCCTCTAGCAAATCGTTCATTAATAATATCCAACGCAGGTAGCCGACCACGAACAATTCGCTCTTGATTTGTAAAATCGTAGTCTTTAGCCGAGGTGCCATCGTCGAAATCATCTTCTTCCGTTTCAACATCACCTCCGCCCATCCCTTTTAAGAGAGCATCGACTTCATCTTGACTAAGGATTTCATCCATTTATTTATATTCCAAATCCGTAATTATTAATTTTATTGCATAACAAATCGTTCAAAATAAACATCTTCAAGCAAATCTGGAAAGATGCCATTTTTTTCTAACACGGCACGGGCTTTTTCGAGAATTTTTGTTCTGAGGATATCTGCACCATCATCTTGGTTCATCACACTATAAGTTTGAATACGCAAAATAGCTGAAATGTCATTACTAAGAATGGGTTTGTAATTTTCCATATCCACAACAAGCCCTGGATAATGCGTCATAAACTTTAAGGTTACCGCTAAAAACTTAGCTTGCCCTTCACCTTTAAAATTAACAACAAAAGGCTCCATTGCAAAATATTGAGGGGCTGAACCTGGTTCAGGCGGATCGTAATATTTAAACTGTTTAGGTACATCTTCTGCCACTTTACCTCCATGAGAGGCACTTCCATGCTGTTCTTCTGCTGGTTTTGAATCTTTATCTCCGTCCTTATCACCACTTAACAATAAGAATGCCATCACGCCTATTCCGACAATTAACAAAATCATAATGACCATTAATACAATAACTAGACCTTTACCACTGCTTTTTTCAGCTACTTCAGTTTGCTCTTCATCAGCCATTTTTACTTCCTTTTATTTTTTAATTTTAATGAGAGGAATTACTTAATTGTTTTGATAAATCTTCAACGCCAGAAGCGTCACTTAAGCTTCTTAATCTCGCTTCTGCGTCTTTATTCAAAACGATAATACTAATTCGTCTATTGCGAGGATTATACGGATTTTCTTTATCAAATGGTACGGTGTCTGATAAACCTACCGCTTGTGCAATCCTCTTTTCTTCAACGCCACCCCGTAATAGTAGCCTTCTTGCAGCATTGGCTCTATCTGCAGATAATTCCCAGTTTGTATATTCTGATTCAGAAGTATAGCCTGATGAATCCGTATGGCCCGCTATACTTATTCTGTGGCTAGAGCTAGCTAACACTGCACCAACTTCCCTTAATAACTTGCTTGCATAGGCTTTAGGTAAATCAACTCCTGCACCAAACATAGGTCTTTTACGATCATCTAATACTTGTATTTGCAAACCATTAGGTGTTATCTCAATTTTTAATTGA
>CAYMAW010000166.1:0-2715 GCA_964388565.1 uncultured Piscirickettsiaceae bacterium
GTAGTTCAATAGGTTGTTGTCTTTTGGTGTTTTTAGGTTGTGAGTTAATTCGGATAATAAAGTATAGCGTTTTTTAGGATTTGCCATACAGCCGTTCTTAAGAGCGTAGTCTATCCAACCAGGCAGGTCTGCTCGGTATTTCTTAAGCGGAATATATTGCATGTGTTGGTAGTTATTAAGCTGAAATTTATTGGTTTTTTTCTCTTTGTAAGGGAATTTTCCGGTTAATAATTCATAGGCAATGACACTAAGCGAAAAAATGTCTGATCGTTTAGAACCTTTTTCACCCATTAAATATTCTGGAGCAGTGTAGTTTAATGTCCCTTCGGGTTGTTGGCGCTGTAGCACGCTTGTTATTTCTGCTAATCCTGCCGCATGTACGGCACCAAAATCAATAATTTTAATTCTATTTTTTTCATTAATCATAATGTTTTCAGGTTTTAAATCTTGGTGAATTACATCTTGTCGGTGCATTGCTCGTAATGCACTCGCGATTTGTTCGATATAGTTAATGACTTCATTTATATCAGGGCTTGGGTTTTGTTGCATCCACTGGCGTAGTGTTAGTCCCTTAATATATTCGGTCGTAAAATATAAGAATTTTTTAGGGCGATTGAATTGGTAGGTTTTCATTAAACCAGGGTGTTTTAGGCGTTGTCCAATCCATTCTTCTCGAATAAATCCATCTAGGTGCCATGGGTCATCCATGAAATTGATAGACGGGGTTTTTAGTACTAATTCTTGATTTGATTCTATATCGCGAGCTAGATAAATTTGGCTACGAGGAGAAAAACAGATTTCTTGTAGAATTTCGAAGCCATCTAGCTTCATACTAGGTTCTAATTCCGGCGGAATAGGAAGTTCGGAAAGCTTATCATAAACCTCTTGCTTGGTTGCATTGGGTCGTTGCTTAATTAATATTACTTGTGCGCTGAGATTGTCATTAGACTGATTTGAAATAGCTTTTTCTACCAATCGTTTAGCAATATCTTCCGTTGAATTTGGCATGGAGAGTATTTGAATTAACTCCTCTTCTTTTAAAAAGTCATGCACACCATCGGTTGTTTGTAGGTAAATATCATCTTTTAAAATATTATCTGTTTTGTAATCAATTTGTAGTGAGGAATCAACTCCTAACGCACGGCTTAAATAACGAGTATCTTTATTTAGCCATGTAATATGATCTTTGGTCATTTGAGTGAGTTCGCCATCGCGTAAACGATAGATCCGAGAATCACCTATGTGAACAATGTAAAGTGTAGTCGATTTAAAAATAATGGCGTCAAAGGTAGTCACCCAACCTTTTAATTCATTTGATTCAGAATAGCCTTGCTTATAGAGCCAGCTATTGATGGCACTGACGACTTGCTGGCAAGATTTTTTGGTGCTCCAGGTATCAGGCGTTGAAAAATAATCTTCAAGAAAACTACTGATAGCAGTATTACTAGCTTCTTTGGCGGCTTCGCTACTGCTTACCCCGTCTGCTAAAACCGATACAATACCTTTGGTTTCCAGACTTAAATCTTTAGGAATACGGTAGTTTATGGCATCTTGGTTTTCAGGTTTAATACCTGCCGTCGAGTGCCCACCGATTGAAACCTTAAGTTGTGTTGCCATAAAATTGTACCTCCTTAATACTATTTTACATCTATCATTTGCACAGTTCCATCTTCTAATACTTCGGTCATCTGTCCTTTTGGTTCCTCTAAAAAAAGTAGGATAAGAGCAAAGACAATTGCTGAAACAATGCCAATAACCATGAAAAATACGCCATAATCGACCATGCTGTTTACGGTTAAGAACATAACAGCTCCAACATTTCCGTAAGCACCTGCCATGCCTGCTATTTGCCCAGTCATGCGGCGTTGGATAAGTGGTACCATTGCAAAAACCGCACCTGAGCCTGCTTTTGAAAAGATGCCTGCCAAAATGGTTACGCCAACTACCAGTTCAATCGCCCACGATTTGTCTGCCGTCCCTAATAGTAAAAAGCTAGCGGTGATGCCTGCAAAGACAACGATAAGTGTTTTTCGTCTGCCAAACTTATCACTGATATAACCTCCGCCAGGGCGAGCAATTAAGTTAATAAATGGATAGATTCCAGCTAAAAGAGCCGCTGTTATTTTAGGAAGTTCGAACCAGTCAACATAAAACATGGCAAGAATCGAGACAACGGCAAGCTCTGTTCCAAAAGTAACCATGTATGCCATGTCTAAAATAGCGACTTGCTTAAATTTATAACGGTGTAGTTCTGGAACAGGTTCACTTAATATATGAGAGTTTACCTGCCAAATTTTCCAAACTTGTAGCAGGTAAGTCGCGGCTAAGGCAATATAAATACCGATAGTTGTTGCGGAGGTAATAAGCCCCATGTTTTCAGGAGAAAGTTTCCATGTTAATACCGCAAGGGCAATAAAAAGTGGGATGTTCATGATAATATAAAGGATTAAATCGCCTTTTGATGTTACTTCCATCGCTCCTGATTTTTTAGGCTTAAAGTAGGTTGAACCTTTTGGCGTGTCTGTTACGCTGAAAAAATAGATTATACCGTACGCCATCGCCGCTAAACTAGCGAAGGTAATCGCATAACGCCAACCGTCATCACCGCCCATTGCGACCGCAATAAAAGGTAGTGTAAGAGCTGCACCGGCTGAGCCAAAATTTCCCCAACCGCCGTAAATTCCTTGTACAATACACGTTAGCTTGGCAGGGAAC
>CAYMAW010000167.1:0-2713 GCA_964388565.1 uncultured Piscirickettsiaceae bacterium
ACCGTTTTTGTACTGGTTCGTCCATCATGCCACAAAAGAAAAACCCTGATGTGCCGGAGCTAGTTCGCGGAAAAACAGGACGCGTTTACGGGCATTTAATAAGTCTACTAACCCTAATGAAGTCACAACCTTTAGCTTACAACAAAGATAATCAAGAAGATAAAGAACCCTTATTTGATACGGTTGATACCATAATAGGAAGCTTAAGAGCATTTGCTGACATGATTCCTGCGATTATTGTGAATAGAGAAAATACTTACTTAGCGGCAAAAAGTGGCTTTTCAACCGCCACTGATTTAGCCGATTATTTAGTAAACAAAGGTCTGCCTTTTCGTGATGCGCACGAAGCCGTTGGATTAGCCGTTGCCTATGGTGTAAAAAACAAATTAGATTTGTCTGAAATGTCATTAGAAAAATTACAAAGTTTTAATGCCAATATAACAGAAGATGTTTATGAAGTTCTAACCTTAGAAGGCTCTGTAAATGCCCGTAACCATCTCGGTGG
Source organism: uncultured Piscirickettsiaceae bacterium (assembly GCA_964388565.1). Classification (GTDB taxonomy): domain Bacteria; phylum Pseudomonadota; class Gammaproteobacteria; order Thiomicrospirales; family Thiomicrospiraceae; genus Hydrogenovibrio. The sequence goes on from CAYMAW010000167.1 coordinate 506, forward strand.
AACAGCTCCTAATCAAGTGTTAAAAGCAATAAAGAGAGCCAAACAAAACAGCTAACAATAAAAATCTCTAACCTATTTTAGGACTAGATAATGAAAGAAATTAATACATTTTTTATCTGCCTTATTTTAGGTTTTAACTCCGCGGTAGCGACCGACTATTATCAGTCTCAAGACTACGGTTCAGAATCACTCTACTCCCCTTTTGGCAACTTTTTAAGCTATTCCTTTGATGTATTACAATTGCCTGATAACTTTGGTACTGCAAACTTTTCAGAAAATACTGAAACGGTGACAAACCACCTGTTAAGCCCTAATCAAGCCATCGAAAATGAAGGAGGATATCAGCGTTTCGTCAACCGTCAAATTTTCCCGATTGACTCCAAACACAGCAACGACAGCTATGCCGCACTGCCAAACTATGCACTGCACATGATAGGTGGCGGCATGGTCTATCGAAAAGATTTAGAGTGGTTTAAAAAAAACAACTACAAATACCCAACATTAAGTGCATCAACGATAGCGATGACCGCAGAATTTATTCAAGAAGTTTTTGAAAAAAACACCACCGCAGACGATGATGAAATTGCCGATATGCTTATTTTTCGCCCCTTAGGCATGGTCTTGTTTCATAATGATAAATTTGCTAATTTTTTTATGGAACAATTTGACCCAGCCATTTGGCCTAGTTTACAGGCCTACGACATCAACAAACAAATAATTGCTAATGCTGGAATTCACTATATCTATCGTCCAAAATTAGCCCGTTACGGCAATACTGGCTTATTTATTTACACAGGCATTAATAACATGCTTGGGCTTTCTCATAAACTTGACCCAGAGCATAGCCTCTCTTGGGCAACAGGGCTATCCACCCAAAAAATAGATTTAAATTCAGATCAACAAGCACAACTAAAACACAGCCTTGGCATCTTTTACGACCGCAACAAAAGCCTGCTCGCTTCACTGGTTATTAATGACTCTGGCGGTAGTCGCTTTCGATTCAATCTTTACCCAACCAACCAATCTTACCTTGGTAAACTTGGTTACTTCATCACTCAAAATATGCAAAACGAAATAACCGCAGGTATTGTATATAACATACAGCTTGGAATAGGATTTTCTAACTAAAAAACACGCAAACAGGGGCAAAATTTAAAAACAGACAACTGTATTAAGGAATCGCTTAACAACTAAGATTTAAATTGCATAACAGATTTAACATTCATGTTTTTATAACTAAAATTATTCAGCGATGTTAAATCTATTAAGCAAGCAAACCCTATAATGTCATAACCCACTGATTCGCATAATTTTGCTGTTGCTTGCATTGACCCACCTGTTGCAATTAAGTCATCTAAAACAATAACTTTACCACCGATTCCTTTCTGCATTTCAAGCTTATCCGTACCGTATTCAAGCCCATATTCTTGAGACGAGTGGACATTTGGAAGCTTACCTGCTTTCCTCGCTTTAACTACACCTTTACCATGTTTATAAGCTAGTGCAGAGGCAAACAAGAACCCTCTTGATTCAATGCCGACTAAATAATCAACATCTTCCCATTCTTGCTCTGTAAACAAAGCAGACATTTCATCAATCGTCTCTTTAAAATGATTTCTTAATAATGGCGAAATATCTCTAAATAACACGCCATCAATTGGAAAATTGGGGATTAGGTCAAGATACTGTTCAAGTGGTGAATTTCTCATAATTTTTTTAAATACCGTACATTAAAATATTTGATAGTTTGAACAATTATAATAACATATTTAAAAAACCAACATAAAACCTTTAAAAATAAAGGTTATTACCAAAAGGTTACACTAACACTTTGAAATCATCGAAAAAAACAAATTGAATTACCTCTTGAAAAATAGTATAGTTAAAGTGTTAAAAAAAACTTAAATCGAATTTCAAGGGAGGTAAATTATGATTAATTTTTTAAAGATGATAGGGGTACTCGCTGTTACCGTCATTATTCCATTAGTGGTTTTATTAGCAATATGGTATTTTGATCATCCTATTGCCGATATACTACAAATTGGAATTGCTCAATTTGCAGTTTATTTTTCTATTGCTTATATTTGTGGTGGGATGTTATATTTGGCGTATGGTGACATTAAAAGTAAACGCTATTCTAAGAGCGCTTCTTAAAGGAAACGCTTAACAACTAAGATTATTTTATACTGGTAAAAAGCGTCGATATTT
>CAYMAW010000168.1:0-2711 GCA_964388565.1 uncultured Piscirickettsiaceae bacterium
CTCCTTAAGTTACCCATTAATAATACACCCCTTAAAGCAATTAAAACAATGATTTTTTAATAATAAAAATAAAAAAAACTAATTAAGATTGGACAAAACTTTAAATTAAAGCGTGTTGATTAGCACTAAGTTATCGCTATTAATTAAAAACTCACCATTACAGTAACCTAAAATAGCTTCAACTTTATCTGATGGGCTTCCCGCTATTTGTGCCGCTTCTTGTGCAGAGTAATTAACTAAACCCCGTGCAATTTCTTTGCCATTCACATCAATACAAGCGACCATTTCACCACGCTGAAACTTACCCGATATGTTATTTACACCAGCAACTAATAAACTTTCGCCATCACCAGTAAGCATTTTGCTCGCCACATCATTTAAAGTTAACACACCCTTAACTTGCAAGTGTCCTGCTAACCACTGTTTTCTTGCGGTCAGAGGTTCTAAATCAGGAATCAACAGCGTACCTAAATTTTCGCCTGCGAATAGACGCGGTAAGATGTTTTTTTCGGTACCTGATGCAATAAATGTTACGGTGCCTGAACGGGCAGCCCTTTGTGCAGCAATTACCTTGGTATACATTCCACCTTTACCTAGGAGCCCACCTTCTGAACTTGCCATCTGCTCTAAATCTTTACGACTTACTTTGGCTTCTGTAATCAATTTTGCTTTAGAATTAACCCTTGGATTGTCATCATACAGACCATTTTGATCAGTTAAGATTATAAGCACATCAGCTGACACTAAATTTGCCGTTAAAGCCGCTAAAGTATCATTATCTCCAAACTTTATCTCATCTGTAATAACGGTATCATTTTCATTAATAATTGGCACAACACCCAATTTTAGCAGTGTCTGAATGGTGTTGGAGGCATTAAGATAACGCTCTCGACTAGATAAGTCGTCATGAGTTAATAAAATTTGGGCGGTCAATAAACCATGTTTTGAAAATTCAGACTCATAAGCTTGCACCAAACCCATTTGCCCAACCGCCGCCGCCGCCTGCAACTTATCTATATCTGATGGGCGAGATTTCCACCCTAGACGCAACATACCTTCTGCAACAGAGCCTGATGAAACTAGCACAATTTCGATGCCTTGTTTCTTAAGTTCAACCATTTGTTGAACCCATTCATTCATCGCTTGATGATTTAGACCTTGACCGTCATTAGTCAATAATGCACTGCCAATTTTGACCACCCATCTTGTAGAATTTTTTATTTCTTCACGATTTTTCATACATTAAAAATCTTTTTAGACCTCTCTATTCAAAATCTTTATCAACAGCTTCTTTTTGAACGACTAATAAATCTGCGTCCTCACGGGCTTGTTTTTGATTTTTTTGTAACTGTTCAGCTATGTCATTCATTAACTTCTCAGTTCCTGCACGACTAACTGCTGAAGTTTGATAAACTGGGCCAGTCCATGCCAACCGTTTGACAATTTCTTTACAAACTTCGTCCGCTTCTTCTGCCAACAATAAATCTGTTTTATTTAGTACCAACCACCGTTCTTTACCTGAAAGTTCTTCACTGTATTTCTCTAACTCTTTTGCAATAATATTAACCGATTCAACAGGGTCTGTATCATCAATTGGCGCTATGTCCACTAGATGCAATAACAATCCTGTTCTAGAAAGATGTTTTAAAAATTGAACACCTAACCCAGCCCCTTCTGCGGCACCTTCAATTAACCCTGGAATATCTGCAATAACAAAACTTGATTCTACTGAAATTCTTACTACGCCTAAATTTGGATACAATGTAGTAAATGGATAATTAGCCACTTTGGGACGAGCGGCAGAAACCGCGGTAATCAAACTGGACTTACCTGCATTTGGCATACCTAACAACCCAACATCAGCTAGCAAAGAAAGTTCTAACGAAATATTCCTTTCGTCTCCGTCTTCGCCAAGCGTACATTGTCTAGGAGTTCTATTACGGCTACTTTTAAAATGGATATTACCAAGCCCATGATTACCACCTTCGGCAATCAATAGCTTTTGACCATGCTCAACAAGATCTCCGACAACCTCATCAGAATCAATATCTCGAACAATCGTTCCAATCGGTACGGGGATAACAAGTTCCTCTCCTGCTCGACCAGTTTTTTGTTGACCCATTCCCCCTTGACCATTTTGAGCTTTATAATCACGAATAAATCTAAAATCGACTAAGGTGTTTAAATTACGATCGGCTATAAAATAAATACTACCTCCGTCTCCACCATCTCCACCGTTTGGACCGCCAAAAGGGATAAATTTTTCACGGCGAAAACTCACCACGCCATTACCACCTTTTCCAGCCGTCACACGGATATTAGCTTCATCAACAAAATGCATAGTATTTCTCTTAATCTTTTAATTTGGTTATTTTATAACATTTACAACAGAAACAAAAACGCCCCGACTAGCGAGGCGTTTACTACAACTCAAAACTAAAATTAACTAGCTTGAATTGTTACATAAGTGCGCATTGGCTTACCTTTTGTTACAAAAGCTACTTTTCCGTTTGCTTTTGCAAATAAGGTGTCGTCTTTTCCACGACCTACATTGTCACCAGGATGGAACTTAGTTCCTCGTTGGCGAACAATAATACTTCCTGCTAATACTTCTTCACCACCAAAACGCTTAACGCCTAAGCGTTTGGCATTGGAATCGCGACCGTTTTTAGTACTACCTGCTGCTTTTTTATGAGCCATGGTAAAACCTC
>CAYMAW010000169.1:0-2701 GCA_964388565.1 uncultured Piscirickettsiaceae bacterium
TTAAATAATCCCCAAATAAATTTCCAAGAAAATAGTTTTGCGATGATAATGGCAAATACCGTTATTCATGAACTTTCTCAACCCGTTAAAATGCTTAAATCTGTTTTAAAATGGTTAAAGCCAAATGGTCGATTTTGTCTTATTGAAGGCGTGAAACAGCCATTATTTGAACAACTAATGAAGCGTTATACGCCGAGACAAATTTGGGGAGACAATACCTCATCATCTGAACTTGAAGATGTATTTCAATATTATTTTGAGCATAATCAATATCAAGAAGACGATTTACTCTTCTTATTAAAAAATAGTGGTTTTAATATAATAGAAAGTGAATTAATTTATAACGGAAGATTAGCACGAATAGTGGTTGAAAAACCAGTATAAGGAAATAGTACCCCCCCCCTGGCATTTTTTAGCGGTAGGTTTATTTAACTTCCAAACCAAAAAATGCCAGGGGCAGGTACAAGTCTAGGGGGTCAGGTCCCTAAATCCTTGAAGCATAAAAAAACCGGCATTTAGCCGGTTAATTTATTTCAGAAAATCATGGAGTATGATTTTCTTTGGTTTAAGAGCCCGTTTTTTCAGTATCGGTTTCTTCGGGTTTGCTGATGTCGTGGATTGACATCGTTTCTGCATTGTCAGGTTTGCGTCTTCTACCGTTATAATCTCTTGAATTATATCGGCTTCTGCGTCTAGGTTTTTTATCTTTATCGTCAGACTTATTGTCTTTAGAACGATCAGTTGGAGCTGATTTATCCTTATTCTTATCATCATTTTTATTGCGTCTAGGTTTAGACACATTTTTATCTGCATGACGATCAGGTTTTTGACGATTTTTATTATTGCCCTTATTGTTTTCTTTCGCTTCCGTTGTCGTATTACTGTTTGATTGACGACGCTTGTTATTGCGGTTACGGTTACGATTGCGGTTGTTATTGCGACTATTTCGGTTATCTTTTTTATCTTCTTCTTGCGGTTTTTCCTCTACTTCATCGGTAGAAGAAAACATAGATTTCCAAACTCGTGAAATTAAACCTTGTTTTCCTTTTGTTCCCACATCTCCAACTACTTTTTTAATAGGAGCCGGTGGGGGAGAATTAGGTTGCATGTTTTTCAACATAGGCTCTTCTTTTACCGTTTTAGGTGCTTCGGTAATTTGAGTGCTTTCTTCAACAATAATCTCTTTTGATTGGTAGCTAGAATCACTAGTCATCTCTTCGCCATGACGAATTCTTTCAATTAGATAATGTGGCGTAGAAAGGTTTTCATTTGGGATAACCATAATATGAAGTTTATGGTGTTCTTCAAGATGAATAATTTGATGGCGTTTCTCATTTAATAAGAAAGATGCCACATCAACAGGTAACTGAATGCTTACTCTGCGAGTTGATTCTTTCATGCTTTCTTCTTCAATTAAACGAAGCATAGAAAGAGCAAGTGACTCAACACCACGAATAACCCCAACGCCTTTACAACGAGGGCAAACCATTTGGGTTGATTCTTCAATCGACGCTCTTAAGCGTTGTCTTGACATTTCTAACAAACCAAAACGAGAGATCTTACTAATTTGAACTCTTGCACGATCGCTCTTAAGTGCGTCACGCATTTTGTTTTCAACTTCGCGTTGATGACGGTTTGAGTGCATGTCAATGAAATCAATTACAACCAAACCACCTAAATCTCTTAAGCGTAATTGGCGGGCAATTTCATCAGCCGCTTCAATATTGGTATGAAACGCAGTTTCTTCAATATCACCACCCTTGGTTGAACGGCTAGAGTTAATATCAATAGAGATTAATGCTTCAGTAATATCAATTACAATTTCACCACCAGAAGGTAGTTTCACTTCACGGGTATAAGCCGTTTCAATTTGAGATTCAACTTGAAAGCGTGTAAACAAAGGTACTGTATCTTGGTAAGGTTTTACCTTAAATACTTGTTGTGGCATAACATGTTGGATGAAATCTTTTGCTTTGTGAAAAGTTTCCATATCATCAATGATAATTTCGCCGATGTCTTGTCTTAAATAATCACGAATAGCCAAGATAACAATATCTGACTCTTGGTGAATTAAAAAAGGTGCTTGTTTTTGATTAGCAGCTTGTTTAATCGCATCCCACAATTGAGAAAGGTAAGTCACGCTCCACTGCAATTCTTCCGTTGATTTACCAACACCAGCGGTACGAATAATTAAGCCTGCACCATTAGGTATTTCAACATCTACCAACGCATCACGCATGTCAGAGCGGTCATCGCCTTCAATTTGTCGTGAAATACCACCTGCTTTAGGGTTGTTTGGCATCATTACAATGTAAGGGCCTGCAAGGGTGATTTGTGTGGTTAAAGCCGCACCTTTATTGCCGCGTTCTTCTTTTTGAACTTGCACAATAATTTCTTGCCCTTCACTAAGCACTGCTTTAATGCTAGGGCGTTTATTGTCAGAGTCTTTAGGGAAATACTCTTCAGCAACTTCTTTAAAAGGTAAAAAACCATGGCGTTCAGAGCCATAGTCAACAAAAGCGGCTTCTAAGCTAGGCTCAACACGGGTAATCGTACCCTTGTAAATGTTTGATTTTTTCTTTTGGTGATGCGGAGTTTCCACATCTAAATCGTATAGTTTTTGTCCATCGACAAGGGCAATCCTAACCTCTACTGGTTGGTTTGCGTTAATCATCATTCTTTTCATGCTTGTTCTCTTTAG
>CAYMAW010000170.1:0-2694 GCA_964388565.1 uncultured Piscirickettsiaceae bacterium
AGTAGATTCGAACTACTGAAGGCGTAGCCAGCGGATTTACAGTCCGCCCCCTTTGGCCGCTCGGGAAACCCTCCTAATTGATGTGGCGTATTTTAAAGATTTTCTAAAAAGTGTCAAGCATAAATATTAAATAAATTAAAAATAACTCCCTACCCCTGGAATTTTTTGCCAGAATAGCTTTTTTATGCAAACAAGTTGAGCTTATAAAACAATGTCAAACTGGCAATCTAACCTAGACTTCGACCAAACCCATGTCTGGCACCCCTATTCAAAAATACCCGCAGAAACGCCTGCCATTGGTATTAAAAAAACCAACGGTTCTATCATGACTTTGGCAAACGACAACGAAGTAATCGATGGCATGTCTTCATGGTGGTCAACCATTCATGGTTACAACCAACCAGACATAATAAAAGCCATGCACTTACAACTCGACACCATGCCTCACATCATGTTTGGTGGTTTAACTCATGAACCGGCTATTGAACTAGCAAAAAAAATAATTAAACTAACTCCCGACGACCTAGATAAAGTGTTTTTTGTCGATTCTGGCTCTGTTGCGGTAGAAGTTGCAATTAAAATGGCTATGCAATATTGGATAAGCCTAAACAAACCTAAAAAAAATAAATTAATTACGGTCAAAAATGGCTATCACGGCGATACCTTTGCAACCATGGCTATTTGCGACCCTGTTAACGGCATGCACGGATTATTTAACCAAATCCTAACCAAACATTATTTTGCACAGGCACCAGAACAAGGCTTTACAACCTTGTCAGATAATAAGGACATCGAAGAACTACGAGGTATTTTAGAAAAAAAACACCACAATATCGCGGCAATGATAATAGAACCCATCGTACAAGGTGCAGGCGGTATGAGAATATATCGCCCCGACTACTTAAAACAAGTTAGAAGATTGTGCGACCAGTTCAATGTCCTTTTGATTATTGATGAAATAGCAACGGGATTTGGTAGAACAGGGAAGCTGTTTGCCTGTGAATGGGCAAATATCACTCCCGATATAATGACCCTTGGCAAAACCCTAACGGGTGGACATATTTCATTAGCCGCAACACTCTCTACCGAGAAAATCAGCCAAACCATCAGCAACGGAAAGCCTGGTATTTTAGCCCACGGCCCCACCTATATGGCTAACCCATTAGCATGTAGTGCCGCCCTTGCCAATATAGAAGTTTTGCTAAAGTCAAACTGGCAAGAAAATATTCGTCGCATAGAACAACATTTTATACAAGAGCTTATACCACTCAAACAAATACCTGGCATAAAAGATGTAAGGGTACTTGGAGCAATCGGAGCAATTGAACTAGAGCAAGATGATCTAGGCAATCAAATCCAACAAATCGCATTAGAAAATGGTGTGTGGATAAGACCATTTGGCAAACTTGTTTACACCCTACCTGCTTACAACATAAAACAAACCGAGCTAGAGAAACTAACAATAGTTATAAAAAATTCGATCAGATTGAGTTTAAGCTAAAACTAAATTAAAAACTTCAAACCTAGCCACCATATAAACTCCTATCTTTCTGATAGCCATATAAACAAAAACGATTTCCTTAACCACCTTAAAAAATATAAGCGGTGTATAATTTAAGGGTTGAAACCCCTTTAGGGAATGTTCTATATAACCTCCAAGGTGTTCAATGAATATAAATAAGAGGATATTCAAAATGAAAACAAATAAGCTATTATCAACTTTAATTACCGCAATAACTGCGACTACCATTTTAACTGCAACTACGGCTAACGCCTCCAACAATGCTCTATCTGCCATAAAACAGGCATTTGAACAAGAAGCTAAAATGGTTGATCTTGGCAATAAATTTGCTAAATTTTCTGGCGAGGGTAAAATTCTAGCTGAAGATTCAAAAAAATGGGAGTGCGTACAGGACAAAAGTACAGGGTTATATTGGGAGGTAAAAACAGAAGATGGAGGCATTAGAGACTACCGAAACACTTATCGTTGGGGAGATTTAAAAGTATCAAACATTGCATACGGAGAAAAACTTAATAAGTTTCATAGTAAAGAAGCTCACCCAAGCCAATTCTCAATAAATAAAAAGAGGGGCAAAGTTTATACAGATTGGAACGCATTAATTAAAGCCGCTAATGATGAAAAACTTTGTGGGTTTGTAGGTTGGAGAGTGCCCAATATTTTTGAACTACATAGTATTTCCTCATACCACTCAACAGGACAAGGACCCAAAGCAACAACTTGGAAATCAGGAGAAATACTCTTAAATGATTCTTTCTTAAATTCAACTTTCTTTCCAACAATAAAAAAACTGGACAACCTAACCTACTGGTCTGCCACTCAAGTAGAAGACAATTTATATTATGCATGGGCAGTAAACTTCAACCAAGGTACCGATTTATTTGGTTATCGCATATACAAATATCCAGTACGACTTGTTCGCTAAAAACTTAAACGAAACGCGCCCTGCCAAACTTAAAATTGGAGGGGAAAAATCTTTACTGTATAGCCTTCCTGACTATACAGTGGCTCTTCTCCTTCGGTTTCAATCATTTCTTTATTGGATAACACAACCGCATCTATTGATGCGTTTTGGTTGAATGATTGATTGAGAAATATCTGATTTAAATAATTATTACCAACCATTTCAGCATCAAGTTCTGTTTGAGATTGTGCCATCATTGGCATTAAACATA
>CAYMAW010000171.1:0-2653 GCA_964388565.1 uncultured Piscirickettsiaceae bacterium
GCCCTACATTTTCTAGTTCATTTATAATGAATTCGCCAGCTTCTCTAGCGGCAATGATTGCAACATTTAAAATAGGGTGCATGATATTAATTCCAGATAGTTATTTTGGGGAATTATACCGAAATAGCCGTTAATAAACTTAATAAACTTAAGATTGAGTCAATAATAAAAATGTTAGAAGATTACAGAGAACATACACAGTTACAAAAAATAAAAATAGTTTTGTTTGAAACATCACATTCAGGTAATATTGGAGCGATTGCGCGGGCGATGAAAAACATGGGCTTAAGCCAGCTAGTGTTAGTGAATCCCAAAGAGTTTCCAAGTCAAGTAGCATCTGCTAGAGCCTCAGGAGCGGCTGATGTTTTAGATAATGCTGTTGTTTTAAATAGTTTAGAGGAGGCATTAAAAGATTGCAGTTTAGTGATTGGTGCAAGTGCAAGGTTACGCCGAGTGTCTTGGCCACAGTTAGATGTACGAGAAACAGCTCAAAAAACTATGAAAATAACGGCAAATGGGTCGGCAGAAGTTGCCATTTTATTTGGACGAGAAGATTCTGGGTTGAGTAATGCTGAAATGGATCATTGTCATTATTTAGCAAATATTCCAACCAATCCCGTTTATAGCTCTTTAAATATTGCCGCTGCGGTACAAGTTTTTGCTTATGAATGCTTAATGGCGACAGATATTGTAGATAAAGAAAAAGCAGAACAAATAGGCTATAAAGAAGAGTTAGCTTCAGTAAAGCAGTTGGAAGGATTTTACGATCATTTATATCAAATGCTACAAGACATTGAGTTTCTTGACCCTGCAAAAAATGCATTGTTTATGCGTAGAATGCGTCGAATGTTTAATCGAACACAGCTAGATATAAAAGAAATTGATATTTTAAGAGGCATTTTAACCGCCTCTCAAAGGCAAACAAGACTTTTAAAAGAGTGCTTATCAAAGGATAAAAATGTTTAAACGAATTAAATCGGATATTAGCTCTGTTTTTGAAAGAGATCCTGCAGCAAGAAATACATTTGAAGTGTTGACTACCTACCCTGGTTTACATGCCATTTTGTTTTATCGGTTAACTCATTGGTTATGGGGGAAAGGGTTGAAGTGGTTAGCTCGTTTTATTTCGGGTTTAGCACGGTGGTTTACAGGAATTGAAATTCATCCTGCGGCTAAAATTGGAGAACGATTTTTTATTGATCACGGTATGGGAATCGTAGTCGGAGAAACGGTTAAAATAGGCGATGACTGTACTTTATACCAAGGGGTGACACTAGGAGGAATAAGCACTAACGAAGGAAAAAGACACCCAACATTAGGTAATAGAGTGGTGGTCGGAGCAGGGGCTAAAGTATTAGGTCCATTTACCATCGGCGATGATGTGAAAATTGGTTCAAATGCAGTTGTCTTAAAGGCCGTTTCTAATGCCAGAACGGTTGTAGGAGTACCTGGTCGAGTTGTTGGTCATGATAAAGAACAAGAAAAAACGGGCTTTAATGCTTATGGAATAACTTCCGAAACTACCGACCCTATTGAAAAGTCAATTTATAGTTTGCTTGATCATATTCAAAGCCAAGACAAGCAACTAGAAAAACTAAATCAGGCAATACTAGCATTAGGTGGTAATGATTCGTGCGTAAATAAACCAAGTTTAGAAAATGCAGTGATAGACCCAGAAGACCCTGAACAGATGGCACATTTACAAACAGAATTCAAATAGTTTTTTTATATTTAAACGAAATAGAATTCTTGAGTTGTTTAGTGGGTTATTGTATTATCATAGACCTTAATAAAAAAGGTCTTAGTAAATGAAATTAACCTCAAAAGGTCGCTACGCGGTTATTGCTATGTTATATCTAGCATTGCAGCGAAATACAGGGTCGATAAGGTTAGCTGAAATTTCAGAAAGCCAAGATATTTCATTGTCTTACCTTGAACAGATTTTTTCTAAATTAAAGAAAGCTAACTTGGTGATCAGCAGTAGGGGGCCTGGTGGAGGTTATAATCTAAGTCGTGAAGCTTCGCATATCTCTGTTAGAGACATTATCATTTCTGTTGACGAATCTCTTGATCCAAGAAAATGTGAAGGTAAACAAAATTGTAGAAAAAGTGGAGCTTGTCTCTCGCATCATTTATGGGAAGATTTAAGTTTAAAAATAGAAGCCTTTTTAGAAAATGTAAGTTTAGAAGATATAATAAATAGAAAAAATACACGGCAAACAATTAGTTTTTAAAGGATAAAAAATGTCAGTTACACTTACCCAAGCGGCAGCAGATAGAGTGAAAATGATGGTTGAAAAAAGAGGTAAAGGCTTAGGCTTAAGAGTGTCCACTAAAGTAAGTGGCTGTGCAGGGTTTTCCTATGTGGTTGACTATGCAGATGAGATTTTAGAGACAGATAGTGTGTTTGAATCTTTTGATGTGAAAGTTGTTGTTCCTCATGACAGTTTGCCACATATTGATGGCATGGAATTAGACTATGTCATTGGAGGGCTATTAAATGCAGGGTTTGAGTTTAATAACCCACAAGTAAAAGATTCATGTGGTTGTGGAACATCTTTTTCAACCTAATTTTCTTTAAATCTCTCCTAACCTAATCTTGTTTAAGGAGACACTTAACAACTGATTGAAATTCTGCGTGGACTTCTAGCCC
>CAYMAW010000172.1:0-2543 GCA_964388565.1 uncultured Piscirickettsiaceae bacterium
TGGGTATAGGTATTTTTTTTCACTCAACAAAGCGGAGAAGAGCCCGTTTGCCCTGAACAATAAGCTTTTTTACCCTCCCCCCCCTGGCATTTTTTACCCAAAGCATGCTCATTAGTAAAAATAATTCTCATAAAACTTAAAAGAAACCAAGGAACAAGTCAACAACAGCCATTAAAACGCTAGACATTCTGTTGTTTTTTAGTATAATTCGCACTTCAAATTTGAGTTGCTAGGAAACTAGCTTAGTATTAATATTATTAGGAAAGAAAAATTATGAAAATTTTATCTTCATTAAAATCAGCAAAAACACGCCATAAAGATTGCCAAATCGTTAGACGCCGTGGCAAGGTGTATGTAATCAGTAAAACTAATCCAAGATTTAAAGCTCGTCAGCGTTAATTCTTAACTAGATTATTGATTATAAAAAAAGCACCTGATCAGTGCTTTTTTTTATGTCTTAATTTTTATTTAACCTTTAAAGCCCCCCAAAACATTACCCCCCAACCCACAAGAAAGAAAACCCCTCCTAAAGGTGTTAAAAAAACTAGCGGTGTATAAAGCGTTAATGACCAAATAAACAAACTTCCACTAAAAAGAATTATCCCTAATAAAAAACTTTGGCCTGCTTTTTGCCAAATTTTCGTTTGCTTAGGTAATACTTGCATCAAAATAGCGACTAAAAATAATGCAAAGGCATGTATTACCATATAGTTAGTTGCCGTGTTCCAATTAGCAATTTGCTTATTCGAAAAACCCTTTTCCAATCCATGTGCTCCAAACGCGCCTAACATAACTGCCAAGAACAACAGTACACTACCGGATAATAGGAAACGCTTAAAAATTAATCTATATTGCGAAGTCATTTTTATCCTTTATATTCCTAACAGGTTTTTAACAGGGCGATAACTTTTGCGATAACCATTAATTAAGCCTAATTTTTGCATTTGCTCTAAATGGAATTTTGTAGGATAACCTTTGTGTTTTGCAAAACCGTATTGAGGATAAAGCTTATCCAAGTCACGCATTTCATTATCCCTTGTAACTTTAGCTAAAATAGACGCGGCACTAATTGCTAATATTTTACCATCGCCTTTTACAATAGCTTCACAAGAATGACTTATATCTGGACAACGATTACCATCAACTAGAACCTTATTAAAAGGACTTTTAACTCCTTCAATCGCTCTTTTCATGGCTAGCATCGTCGCGGCTAAAATATTAATTTCGTCTATTTCTTGGGCTGATGCGCGTGCAATATGATAGTCAACAGCTTGTTCAACAATTAATTCGTAAAAATAATCTAGTTTTTTTTCTGTTAACTTTTTAGAGTCCATTAGTAATAAATCACAGTTACTAGGTAAAATTACGGCTGCGGTTACCACATTTCCAATCAATGGCCCACGCCCGACTTCATCTACCCCTACAATTACTTCATCCATTTAATAATCGCCTCAGATGCAAGTTTTGAGGCATCTTGTTTGAGCATTTTATGCTGTTTTTTAAATTCTTCAATTTGCTTATCTCGCTCTCCAGAATTTTTTATTATATTAAGCATTGCTTTACTCAGATTTTCAATGGTTGCTTGTTCCTGTATCAACTCTGGAACTAATTCTTTTTGTGCCAATATATTAGGAAGTCCAATCCATCGAGTTATTGCCAATTTTTTCATTAACCAGTATGAAAACCAATGCACTTTTATTGCTAGCACTAAAGGCTTTCCATGTAGAGCAACCTCTAAAGTAGCTGTTCCAGAAGTGACTAATAGTTGGTCTGATGCTTCAATGATTAAGTCTGTTTGTTTCAAGAAAACTTTAAATGAGGGATCATTATTTGCTTGCTCTAGAATAGATTGCTCTACCCTGTCTTTAATTTTATTATTAATACAGGGAATTAAGAAATTCATATCAGAAAATTTTTCTTTTATTTTTAAAGATGACTGAACATAAAGGTCAATCATTTGCTCTACTTCGGACATTCTTGAGCCAGGCATCAATCCTGTAATAGAAGCAGATTCACTTATCCCTAGCTTTAACCTTGCTTCTTTAGTAAGGTCTTCTTCACTTATTTGATTGGCGAGCGGATGACCAACAAATTTAACTGGAATTTTATGCTTATGGTAATAAGCCTCTTCAAAGGGGAACAACACTAACATGCCATCTATTTGCTTTTTAATCTTAAGTAGTCGATTTTCTCGCCAAGCCCAAACAGATGGACCTACATAATGAATAGCGGTGATTTTTTTCTCTTTTAGCTTTTGTTCAACTTTAAAATTAAAGTCAGGAGCATCAATACCAATAAAAACATCAGGCTTTAGATTAATAAGACGATGAATGAGTTCTTTACGAATTCGGAGTAATTCAGGCAGGTGTTTAAGAACTTCAAAGATTCCCATTACCGAAAGTTTTTCCATGGGAAACCAAGTTTGAAAACCTTCCGCTTGCATTTTTTCACCACCTATACCTACAAAGATGGCGTTTGGATAATCTATTTTTAGAGCCTTAATTAAATCTGCTCCCAATAAATCTCCAGAAGATTCACCTGCG